>CACYDC010000298.1 GCA_902773025.1 uncultured Ruminococcus sp. | reverse complement strand
TTTATTCAGAAGTCAGCAGATAGCGCAGGCGATAAAAAAGGCAAAGAGACCGGCAACGAATAATGTTAATGAAAAAGCCAATGCTTTTCTTAGGCAATACATTCAATATCAGAGGGAGAATTATCCAACGTTGGATCTTAGAACAAAGGAAGATAAGAACGGATGGTGGACAGATTTCCGTACTGGTCTAGGCTATGTCTATGTTAATCATAAAATTCGGGAGGGCTACGTAGATCTGACTTTCCCAAAAGCAGCTGACAAATTAGACAGTGCGAAAATGATAGCAGAGTGGGCAAGAAATCATAAATTATCTGATATCAGAACCGTTAAGGCAACAAAATCTGCAATGCTCCGTATACATGTTCCACAACTTAACATAGAGAAAGGATTTGAGAATGTAGACAAGGATGAACTAAATCAGTGCTTCGATGTAATAAAAGAACTTACAGAATTTGCAAACATAATTGAGATTGCGAATTCAATAACTGAAAGAAAATAATAGTTGCATGTCGTTTCGTGTATGTATAACTACAAGTAAATGAAGATAACGTCATAGCAAGGAGTTAGATATGGGTTTTCTTAAGAACTTAAAAAAGCAGATTAATACAAGTACTGACATTGTATCGCAGAGTCAAAAGCCTATACAACAAAAGCCTGTATTCAGAGTACATAGTGATTTAAATGGACTGATTTGGATTGCAGATGGACCAAGGAAGAACTATACACAAGAGAAAAGTACAATAACAAGTATTGCTATTGGAGATTACATAGTAAAAGTGAGTTTTTCAGGTGTTCAGGAGCCGAGTTTGATATCAACGAAAGCAGCAGTTGAACCGAATCCATCATCGGCTGAAAAACTTCCTTACTATCCATCATATCTGGAACTGTCTCCGGCACAAAGAGGGATGTACTGGAAATATCTGGAAAACCCATACAATCCAGCTTTTGAAATTGGATATGTTTTTATTCTCTACTATGGGCTCGAACGGCACCTTCTTCTTGGTGATTATGAAAGAGCGATTAATATAATAATTAAGATGAGAGATGTGCATAAAAATGCATCTTTCCAGTCATACTCGGCCAATGCAATTATTCTTACCTGCTTAAAGAATAAACGTGCCGATTTATTGTATTCTTTCTTGTCATCTTTAGATAAAGAGTACGAGTATCATTTTTCGGATAATCTCTATCTTTTCAGCATGTACAGTCTGGATTTACCCATGGATGCTGACGATATTATAAGAATGGCAAAGTCGTTCGAATATACAAAAACAACATATATCAAGACTTATCCAGATCTTTTCAGGGAAACGCTTAAAGAAAATATGGTCAGCAAATTTGGGAAAGCAGAAATAAAATGCAGTCAATTTATAAAGAAATCCGAGTTCAGAAAGCTTCCCAAAGAGATGGTTCCTATATTCGCTAATATTTCAATAATAGACAAGCAAATTGAAGTACCTCTGATGATACATGCCTTTCACTTAAAGCGGGCTATATATGATTTGTTGAATAAGACACATGAAGATGTAAAAAAACGTCTTGCTGAAATGAGAAAACATGGGGATGTACCACAGAAAGCGAGCAAAGAGAAAAAGAAGGCAGTAATTGAGGCCTTTGATTTCCAGAGGGAAAAAGAACTTCTGGACAAGTACCAGTCTTGTGAGTCAGGAACTATGGATGAACACTATGTGTCAATAGAGTTGCAAGATTTCTATTATAAGTACAGGAATATTGATGAAAAATATCTGAAGGAGTGCATAAGATATTGCAACGATGACATCAGGAAGCTGCAGAGTATTAATGAAGACTATATCAATACTGAAAAAGCAGCTATTATTAATTTAGCAAAAATGACAAGGTCACCAAAGGACGAGGTAGAAAAACAACTTGCCGACATAAAATTGTTTTCCTGGAATATTCCTGCATTTAAAAGACTTGCAATAATATATGAGAAACAAAAGGAATACAGTAAAGCCGCATCTGTATGTGATGTTGCGATTAGATACTATTCTATAGTCAAGAATCTTGATGCTGAATCGGAGTTCATAGATAGAAAGAAGAAAATACTTAGCAAACAGGAATAATTGTTAATGAACATGAGTCACAAAAGAGGATAAGAATCAGTTTTG
>CACYDC010000297.1 GCA_902773025.1 uncultured Ruminococcus sp. | reverse complement strand
TTTCCGGACCGGAATAATTTGCGCTGTTTTTCCACTAACTGATGGATCCTGTCCTGTGTCCAATCCATTATTACCGCTCCTCAAATATTCATTCAGACGAATTTTCGGCTGTCCGGCGTTATTTCAAAACGGGCAGTGAATTACTTAATTTAAACAAACTCGGCTGCATTGTCAATCAGTCACCGGAAAATTTATGATGAATTATCGGATAAATCGGTGAAATAAGTTGAGGCTTTTCTTTATGCCAGCAAATCATTTCCGGGAATTAAAGAGTACTTTTTATGATTTTGCAGTCTGATTTCGATATGGGGCCGGAATATTTACCGGTTAGAAAAAATGTAACTAATTATGTGAGATAAATGACCTTATACGGAGAAAGAATATGAAAGGAAGCAGGAATAAAAATCAAAAACGCTGCAAAAAACATTTCCGGGATCCCGAAATCCGCGAGTTTGATATGCATCATGAGCAATGGCTGTCGGCGGGGGATGAATATCCGCTCCCGGTATTGAGGGCAATCGATGGGTTTATGGCAATGCCTGATTATTGACTTGTAAATTTTTTGGCTTTATAATAGCACCGTCTTTACAGCATAGATTTGAAGTTTGTTTCCAGCCTGGGATAAACGAAATAATACTGCAGAAGGCCATCAAAGCTTTAGCATGCTGCGGAAATGATTTGTGATACAGGAGCCGAAACACGTTCCCTGGATTCGGCTTTTTTACGGATAAGAAAAGGAAGAATTACAAGTATGAATTACTCCGGAGACAGATTGAAGAGCACCACGGGACGAAATATGAAAAGCCTGATTGCAATCCTGCGGGGTCTGATAATTTACTTCTGTATCCGCATCCTGGCAGATTCGGATCTTTATGGATTATTCTTCTCCGGTCAGGATACACCCGCAGTGCTCAAGAGGCTGCTTCCTTTATCATTTGAATATTCTCTGGTTTGTGCAGCTGTCATTGGTATGTGCCTCATGACGGAAACGAGACTGAAGACGTTTGAAAGATTATTCTGTTTTTTCTGCGGGACAGCAATGGCGGCGGGATACAGCATAGAAAGCACCGGATCCTTTTTTGAAAATTTTCTTATCTCCGAAAATCGTGGGCGGTGGGCTGAGTTCTTTTTTCTGGTTTTTCTGGTTCTGGGAGCCTCGCTTGCAGTATCCGTTATTATTGGTCTGATTCGGCGCTGCTGTCTTTACTGGGCAGAAAGGCTTCCCGGAAGATCGGTGGTGAGACACCGGTATTTTGGGACATTTTTGCTGCTTTTTTCTGTATGGACTGCAGTCTGTATAATTCGTTTTCCTGCGGGAGTTGGATATGATGCGGCCGGGCAAATCCATTCTTTCCTGACAAATACGATTGACAATTCGCATCATCCGCCTGCATCAAGTGCGCTGATGGGCATGCTGGTTCGTATCGGTGAATATTTGTTCTCCGGCGCGGAATGGGGGTACTTCCTCTGTGCTCTGGTGCAGAGTCTTACCGGAGCGCTGATTTTTACCTATTCCATTGCTGTATTGGATAAATTCGGCCTGCCCGGGGCTCTTCGAACCTGTCTGGTCTGTTTATACGCGTTTTCTCCCACCTACTATCTCTGGATCACCAATGTGATCAAGGATGTTTTTTATGCGGAAGCTGTCCTTTTTTTCACTGTCTGTCTGACGGACTTATTGTTCTTCGGGAAAACAGTTCGAAAGGAAACAGGGATTTTTGTCTCTGGTATTTTGCTTTCGGTGCTCAGAAATAACGGTATATTCATAATCGCGGCGTGCATTGGCTGTCTGATTTTGGAAATGTTTCTGAAGGAAAAAAATAGACGGCTGCTCCTGATATTGGTGGCGGCGGCTGTTGTTTATGTCGGTTACTCATGGCTTCTGCTTCCCGCACTTAACATAAGGAAAGGAAGCGCAAAGGAAGCATTATCGATCCCGCTGCAGCAGGTAGCAAGATATGTAACGAGATACAGCGCTGAGTTGAGCGATGAAGAAAAAACACTCGTCAGTAAATTTATGGACGCAGATAAGATTCCGGAAACCTACGAACCGGCACTCAGTGATCCTATCAAAGGGCTCTTTCAAGTAAAAATAAATGCCATTCCGAAGTTTATATCCGATGTATGGCTGCCTTTTTTATTTCGTCATCCGATCACTTTTCTTGATGCGACTGCGGCGAATATTTACGGGTTCTTTTATCCGAACGCGGTCCATTGGTGGGGAAAATATCCGGCTAATGAACAGGAAAAAACAGGGCGCAACACGAATTATGACTACAGCCGTGTAATAGAGGTGAATGACCTTACCGATAATGGTCCTTTTTTCCCGGACGCAAAGAAGACTCTTGAGTTGTATAACATTGCCGCTGAACGCTTCCCCGCTTTGGGAATGATCACCAATTCGGCTGTACTCTTCTGGCTGACGATTTATCTGTTTTTCTTTTCACTTAGCCGATGGAAGCAACGCTGCAGAGAACTGATGGTACTGGTGCCATCTTTCATCGGAATAATGGTATGCATTGCTTCTCCGTGTTTTTCAAATAATGGTAACCGTTACGGTTTGCCGGTCACATGGTCCGCATTTTTCCTGGCTGCGGCCTTAGCCTGCAGGGAATGGTATTCTGCTCTTTCCGAATAAGGCTTTAACCATAAAAAAAGAATTTGTATCATAATTCAGATGAGATCAGCGATAGAACTGATTGACAGTGCCGCCGGAGGGCTGCCGAATAACAAGAATAGGGATTTGGTAAAGTCATACAACCCGAATAAATAATATAATAAAATTCAAAACGGGAGTGATTTATCACTCCCGTTTTTCTACCTTTAATAAACAAAAATCATCAGAGAATTTTTACCAACATCGTAAACTATTGACCGCGGCTTCGCAAATTGCCCTATTGAAAAATAATAGAGAAGTGACAAATTTTATTGATTTAGCTGCCAGATTTCAAATACAGGTATAAAATATAATGTAGTTAGTAATATATAACTTCGTAAAATGTTATATATTCCGGAAAGTCAAAAATGAAAAGTGATAAAAAATCGGAAAAACTTTTGAAATGCGGCATTGTCGGTTGCCTGCTATATGTTATCGGCGATTTTTTGTTTGCGGCGACCGGAAAGGGACAAACAACGGAAACGATCGGATTATTTGTGAAGATGGCTTACCTTGAGATGGGAACCTGGCGAATGGTGGCAAGCATCCTCTGCGGCTTTATCGGTACGCTGCTGTATTATATGGGTTTCCATCGTATGTATGGGCTGCTGAAGATCCATATAAGGCATTCCGGAGACGTTAAAAATCAGAAGTGGGTGAAGTTGTTCCGCGCTGCCTATATAACCGGTACGGCTGCCTGGGCATGGGTCCATTCCATGTTCATGACACAAGCCCTGATTTTCAAATATACCTATCAGGCCTTCGGTGATTTGGAAAAAGCGGCGGATATTGCAAACCGCGTTTTTTATGCAAACGCTCCGGGAATGGCTGCGGCATATATTCTCTGCGACTTCGGGCTGACTGTGATCATGATCGTGTTGGTCTGGAAGAAGATCATCCCGCTGAAAAGTACCGGCGCGAGGATACTTGCGACCCTCTGTAACCCGATGATGCTGCCGGGGTTGATCGGAAACCTGATGGCACAGCTCCCCTGGCCGCTGAACCAGCTTGATCACGGAACGGAATCATTCGGACATGCGCTCGTGCTGATCCTCGGACTGCTCCTGTTGAAAGAAATGGTCAGGACCGGAGAGCTTGAAGGCGAGGTGTTGGAATGAGCGGAGATGCAGTTTTTAATAATATCGGGATCGATGAAAGCCTTGATTGGCCTCGTATCCGCAGGCTGATGGTCATCGGTATTTTTGCCGCCTGTATGGTTCTGGCCGGAGATATGCTGCTCGGCTGGGGGCTCCACGACAATACAAAACCGGGGATGGAAGGCTTTCTGGCCGCTTATCTTACCCTGAGCGACAGCAGAATATTCTGGTCGTCGTTCCTTGGTATGATCGGGATCCCGCTGGAGGCGCTTTGCTATTTTTCCGTGTACCGCCTCATTGATCCGAATTCACGGTATTATGCCCATCTTTACCGGACCGGCATTCTCGGCACACTGGCATTTGCCGGATGCGGTGTCCATGTTCCGTGTCTGGCATGTGTGTTTTTCTATAAATACATGGCCGCTGTAAGTCCCGAAACTGCGGTGAGGAATTCCGTGCGGTTCGGATCGTATTTTCTGCTGCCGGGAATGATCCTTTTCTTTATTTTCTGGCTGATCCTTCATATTGCACAGATTACGGCATTTGCCAAAGGACTGACCCCTTATCCGAAATGGTGCTGGATC
>CACYDC010000296.1 GCA_902773025.1 uncultured Ruminococcus sp. | reverse complement strand
ATCATCATTGAAAAAAAATACATTGACTTATGGAGAAAAAGCGGAATTTACATTCGGTGCTGCGGGCGGAACAAACGGATATCAGTACTCCGTCAGCGCTGTCAAGCCGAGCGGAAAAACCGTTACCCTGAGAAATTATGGCTACGGCAAGGGTTACAGCTATTATCCGTGGGAAACGGGCAAATATACCATTACAATCAAGGTAAGGGATGCCTCGGGAAAAACTGCATCAAAAGACTTTAGTTTCACAGTAAAAGCGCCGGAGATGAAAAACAACAGTACAGTTGACAAAGCGTCTGTTGTTTACGGTAATGATATCGGATTCAAGTTCAAATCAACAGGCGGCACCGGCGGATATCAATATCATATTGATATGTTCAAGCCATCGTCTCAGAATTGGATCACGCTTAAAAACTACAACACTGCGACGAGCTTTATTTATCATCCATGGGAAGAAGGAAATTATAAATTCAGGATAACTGTACGTGATCGTATGGGTAAGACAGCAGTCATTGAAAAAGAGGTCACGGTTGAAACGACACCCATTCGGAATCTTTCAGTTATAGAAAAAAATGTAGTATTCGGAGATGATACGGTTATAACACTTTCTGCAAGCGGAGGTTCGATGAACTATCGCTTCAAAATCGAAGCGTATAAGCCTGAATCGAAGATATGGGTAACGCTTCGTGATTTCAGTTATGCGCCGGAATACATATATCATCCATGGGAGATCGGGCAATATGTTATAAGGGTCACAGTTATGGATTCCTTCGGAAAAACTGCAACAACAAAATACGGTATGGAAGTAGCAAAGTAACAGCCGAAAAGAAGCACAGCAGCAAACGCCGCTGTGCTTCTTTTCGGTATATAACTGCTAAATCTACGGCTTAACATTGCTTGATGAAAGCATAGTATTTAATAAAAAAATCGACCGGTGAAACTATCATTTCACCGGCTCGGGATTTTATTATACTTCAGTATGATTCTTTATTATAGTAGTCACAAGCACATACAAAGACAGAACGAAACACCAGCCAAATGTTGCAAACACTGCAACGCAGCGTGTTGTCATTGTCGTATAATCGATAAGTACGGATACCAGTAAAATAGCGCACATCGCAACCGATGCGATCGTCGAACCGATAGACAGCAGCGGCATATTCATCATAAACTGTGTAATAGCTGACGCGATAACCGTCAAAAGAACAACTATGAACAACATACTAAATATAAAACTTAATCCGTTGAAATCCTTTTCTTCAAACGATGTTACGCTTGATAAAGTACCGTTGTCTGCGTTCTTTTCTTTATCTTCACCTTCATCTGATAATTCGGTTTTCTTATCATATGTTCCGTTAAGTATTTTTTCGAAAAGTTTACTTTCTGAGAGTACATCAGCTAATTCTTCTCTCGTGAATTTTAATTCCTTCTTCTCGATCTGATCTTTCTCTTTTTCAATTATTGAGTCTGCAAGCCTGTAATATATGTCTTTTATCCATTTATCTTTCGTTACACCTATATCGCTTCCGGGCTTATGTCCTATACTCAAATAATCATACATATATGTAGGGCTTATAGTATAAATCGGATCTTTATATCCGAAGCCTCTCTCTTTTATCTTTTTCTGAACTTCTTCGTCCTCCGGATCCTCACTTACAAACTCGAGTGACTTTCCGTTTACAGTATAAATATCTCCGTCAAGATTAATTATTATATCCTGGTATTCACTATAAAGACCGAAAAGCGGAGAGGAAAACATCACAAGAATAATGCATCCGCAGGATATTGCATTTACAATAGATATCACAAAACCGTCAGGTACATTACTAAGACTTCCCTTTGCGGAACCTTTAACAAATCCTAATATTGCAAGGATGATTCCAACAGCAACAAATATAACTCCAACAATAGTTATCATAAAATCAGAGCCAAATGATTCAGTAGGAATAAGAGATGAAAGACTCGGAAAACCGTCTTTTACAGAATCATAGTTAGAGTGATTCCCGAGCAGCAAGAATACCCCTCCGATAATAATTTCAATAATACCTATGACGACCATAATGTTGACCTCCTGCATAAAAATATCTCGTTTTGAGATATTAATAGTATAGCATTTAGCTATATTTTTGTCAAGGGGGTGTCTTAAATTTTTAGACTTAAGAAATTACGTAAACAAAGACGATTATCACAGGTACGGTTGTCTATAGAACTAAACATGGCACAAAATACTATAAGCCAATACGAAAACGAAATACGTCAGGCCGATTATCAGACGCTAATAACTATTGCTGATTATTTTGATGTATCGATCGACTATCTTCTCGGAAGAACGGAAAATCCTAAAATGAACCGATAACTTTGTATGTATGATGCATAAACACACTGAGATTGCTGCAGCTGTTAATGATTTTTACAGAATAAATTTCAAATAAAGAAAATACAAGGTTATTAACCCTTTGCAAGCAGGATCCATTGTGTTGCCGTTTTAGGGCAAACATAGGCTGATCTATGTATGTATTGCCATGTTCAGGCATTATTCTTGAATAAGATCCGATTTGTAAAAAAAACGGACAGTATATGATTACTGTAAAGATTTTTTTCTTAAATGCCAAATACAAATACAGAACTATTTTTTCACGTTAGAAAATTCGTCTGTATTATTTATATATACTCCTGATTTATATTAATATTTTTTGAAATAGTTAAGGCACAGCAGTATGACGCTGCTGTGCCTTTGTCTTTGAAATTTTTTCTGAATTTTAGCCCTGAGATGAACTGCCGAATTTCATTTTAAGCGAGCTGAGCTTTGACTGATCTGCTTGTTGTGTCTGATACCAGCCTTTAGCTTCCATTTTGCTGTAAATCTGTTCCTGAATACCGAGAGCTGTGCCTAATGAATCAGTAAATGTCCTGTGAACATCATTGCTTGAGGATTCAATTGCTCCATGCATATATAAATCGCATACTCCCTTTTCGAGAAGAAGCATATTTTCCATTAAATCTCTGTCATTCATACCGGTACCTCCTCAAAGCAAATTATAAAAATTCTGAAATATTGTTTTGTGCTGCTGTTCGATTTGCTGTGCAAAGCTTTTAAGCTCACTGTCCTGTATACGGCTGACAGTTTCGCAGCACTGCGTCTGAAAATACTGTTCATGTCCAAGTGCATCTTCAACATAAAGCAATTCTTTTTCTGTCATTGTATTACCTCCTGAATTCAGCAAAATGTTTTTTTGCTTCTATTCTATTATTAACACAATGACGTTATCTTATTCTGAAAATTTTAATTTATTATATACATTTCAGAAATATAGCTTTTCAGGAAAAATCTTTTTCCGGATCAAAGCTGATTCTGCTGTTCTGTGTAAGGGAGAATGGAAATCTCAAAATTGCCGTTTTTTGTGCGAAGCTCGTCAATAAAAGCCTTTTCTTCAGACGGATCCTTCATCCGGATCTTATATGAAAGCCGGAACATCGATCCCATGCCCGTTGTCTTTACACCGGCATTTTCATAGCTTCTGAGATAATGATCGAATGTGTCGTCAAATGCTCCGGAGTATTCAAGAGATTCAGGAATGGTAATCTTGAGAAGCCTGTCCTGCGTCATGCTTTTGTGCTCAAATATCGGCATAAACGAAAGCAGAACAAACACAACGGCAAGACAAATAAGTATTACGACTCCGTAGCCGACATAACCCATACCAAATGCTATACCTGAACCCATAGCAATAAGAATAGCTGCAATTTCATCTGCGCTTCCGGGCGCGCTTCTGAATCTGATAAGACTGAAAGCGCCGCCTACAGCAACACCTGCACCTATATTGCCATGAACAAATGTTATCACCGCCGAAACAATAAACGGTATAATTGAAGTTACAATAAAGAATCGTTTCTTGGATCTGATCCTGAAGGACATTATCCATGCATATATAAATCCTGAAACAATTGAGGACGCCATCATTATAAAGAACTCTGACGCTGTTACGGGTGTAGAATAAATTGAATCAAACATAGTATTTAGTTCCTTTCTTTTGTTTTAAGCAGCTGTTGTTTGTAGGCTTCTCCGTATTTTGAAAAACTGTTTTTATATATTTTACCTTTAGTTAGAATATCGGACAGCCACAATGGAACAGCCTGCTGTACCTTCACTTCAAGAATCGTGCTGCCCTTTGGCAGTAAAGATGTTCCTTCCATGGATCTTGTCAGATCAAGACAGTCATATCTGTATCTGGGATCATGGTCGATCGTCAGCCGAAGATCACCGCCCGGCTCGAAATATGCTATCCTATCATATATTATCATGCAGGCCGGCACAAGCGTTTCGTAATAATCCCTGAAAGTAGTGATCTCACGGTTTATCTGTCCTCCGGCGCATATATCACCATCGCCCCTGAAAAATTTGTCTACCAACGGTATCGTCGATTGTACACGTCTTTTATATACAATTCCATAGGCCTTTCTTTTTAGCTCAAGAAAAACAGGAGATCCTTTTGTGGCTATGCCATAGGAGCGAAGCCTGATTTTTTCTTTAAACAGCGGTTTTTCTATCGAAGTCCTTATTAGTCTGTAGTTTGGTGTGTCGTAATACAATGAAGCTATAGAGGTAAGACCGAATTTATCTATTTTCATATGCCCTTCTACGCTTTTTTTGAAATATTCCGTCTGCTCAGGAGTAAGAATATATTTCATTTCATACCGCTTCATCACAACTACCGGATTCGCTACTGCTGACATGACATTCACCTCCCGAATTTCCTCAGATGTCAATTTTTAATATAAATATACCGTCACTGACCTTCGCGCTCGACCTTGCGTTATGCGCCGCAAATACATCCTTCACGAACGAAAGTCCGAGTCCCCGCGTATTTTTTCCCTGCGCATTTTTCAGAGTAGTAAAGCGGTCGAATACCTGGTCGGCAGAACCGTTTTGAAGATCAGTATCATTCTTCTGACATATGGTTATTCTGTCGTTTATTTTTTTCAGACTGAATTCTGCCTTAGATACCGCAAATGCAAGCGAATTGTCCGCAAGCTCCTCAATTGCTTTCTTGATCGCGCCCTCATTTCCCGGAAGAAAAACATCATTGTCAATATCCGTGGTAAGCTGCAAATTCTTTTCTGCGAATTCACTTTTGCGGCAGTCTATAACACGGTTCATAATATCCGAAAGACTGATATTTGAAACTGCTTTATCCTCACTTTCAAAAATAGCGAGTGATCCGAGGTTTTTGACGAGTGATGTCATCTTTCTTACCTGATTATTAATGATATCCGTACGTTCTGTCGGACCGTTTTCCCGTTCCATTATCTCCGTGTTCGCATTAATAATAGTAAGCGGCAGCCTGAACTGACTTTCTATATTTGAAATGAATTTTTTCTGCTTTCTGTCTGATTCTTCCAAAGGCTTAAATAACTTTTTGCCTAAGATATTGAGTATAACAACTCCAAGAAGTATCATGACCAATCCGCCGCAGCACGAAATTATCAATATTCTGTATGACGGCAAAAGCTCACGGCCCTGATCTATAACGGTAACATATGTTATACCATCATTCTTGTATACTCTGTATCTGTATGTAGTCTTTGTCCAGCCTGTACTTTGTCCGAGCAGACTTTTTGCCCATTCCAACGCTTCCTGTTCGGAATACGCAGACATTTTATATGCCACCTTCTGAGAATTACCATCCTTATCAAATCCGAATGTAAAATATCTGATTGAAGAATTCAATTCCGGCGAATCCGGACCCATTTTACCAAAAACACCATTTCTTCTGTTTTCACCGGGAATAAATCCATTCGGCTTTTCCTTGTAGAAATCGTCTTTGCCGTCAGAAGAGTTTATCTCCGCCGGAATTTTATCCGAATCAAAAGATCCATGCATAGCTTCAAGCTTTTCTGTTATCCTGTCGGCATCCTCAGCCGCCATTGTGAAGTTAACGGAGTTTATAACCGTCAGCAATACTGCGAGCATAATAAATACTGTAAGTTCTGCGTATAATACAAATTTTTTTCTGGCTTTATTCATAATCGCTCACCAACCTGTAACCTTCATTCATCAGATATCTGATGCGAAGTTTTTTTTGTAGTTTCTCAAATTTATTATTCAAAGCATTTATGTACGGCTCAGCATATTTTTCACAAGGCTTTTCTTTAGCAATCAGCGTTTTAATAATATCTATTTCTCCGTTTGTTACCCGCTGTTTCCCGCAAAGCATAAAGTCTGACGCATTGATCTCAATATCTTCATAAATAATCTTTTCGCCTGATCCGGTTTTTTTTAGTACCTCCGATGCAAGATCAAAGAGTTCGTATGGAAAAAAAGGAAGCTTAAGATATGCATTTGCCAATACGCTGTCAAGAAGGATATCAGAATCCGGACGTTTTCCGGATATTTCTATAACAGGGATATTTCTTTCGTTAAGCATACCGATAATATCGCGGCTGCTGATCCTCGGCAGTTCCCTGTTAATTATGACAATATCGAATTTTTGTTTTGTAACAGCTCCGACGGCCTGGGTTCCGTCGAATACAGTTACCGCTTCGTTATTATCAAGCTCACACAGCTTTCGGAAAGAGGAAAGAAAATCTCTATCTTCATCAGCAATAAGTACTTTCATGTTTTACACCGCCAATCCAATGTCAGTTAAACTCAAAACAACATATCCGGTATTGTTTTACGCCTGAAATATTTTGTATTATCATTTTAAGAGAAAAATATAAATTACCTATGCAGCAAGTATTAATATTTTAAAAATAAAAACTTAATAAAATTTCAGAAAATAACGGCCGTCGTATTATTGACAGCCGTTTCATATCATTTTATACCATCAGGATTCTTCGTCTGAAAGTTCCAGGTATCCTCACACATTTTATCTATATCATACTGCGCATGCCAATCAAGCTGTGTATTCGCTTTGGATGCGTCTGCATAAAATGCCGGCAAATCACCCTCTCGCCTGTCACCAATGATATAGTTCAGTTTTTTTCCGCTTGCTTTTTCAAAAGCAGTAATAATATCAAGTACGCTGTAGCCCTTACCGTTACCGATATTATATGCCTCTATACCGGTCGTACCGAGAATCTTCGCTACTGCGCAAAGATGTGCCTTTGCAAGATCGACAACGTGTATGTAGTCGCGGATACAGGTGCCGTCTTTAGTATCATAATCTCCGCCGAAAACGGTAAGCTGCGGCAGCTTGCCTATAGCGACTCTGGAAATATATGGCATCAGGTTATTCGGAATACCATTAGGATCTTCTCCTATCAGACCACTTTCATGCGCGCCGATAGGGTTAAAATACCTGAGAAGGGAAATACTCCATTCGTTGTCCGATTTATATACATCCCCGAGTATCTGTTCGATAAAATGCTTTGTTCTTCCATACGGACTGCTTACATCACCCGTTACCATATCCTCCTTGTAGGGAATAGGATTATTGCCGTAAACAGTTGCCGATGAGCTGAAAACAATCTTTTTGCACCCTGCCTGCGCCATTTCCTCAAATAATACAACACTTCCCGAAATATTGTTTTCGTAGTACATAAGCGGTAATCTTGTAGATTCTCCCACCGCCTTCAATCCTGCAAAATGTATAACAGCGTCAATAGTATTTTCAGAAAATATTTTTTTCAATCCATTTCTGTCACGGATATCGCAGTTATATCTTTTTAGTGTTTTTCCCGTTATTTTTTCTACCCTGTCGAGTACCGCAGGAACGCTGTTATAGTAGTTATCTGCAACAACGACCTCATAGCCCTCATTCAATAATTCAACGCAGGTATGGCTTCCTATATAACCTGCTCCACCGGTTACCAAAATTGTCATTTCTTGCCCTCCATAAAGTATAATTTTGTATATATCAAATATCAGTAAAGCACAAGGGTATCGCCCTTGAGATAACAGCTGCATCTGTAGCTTTCACTTTTATCAAGCATACTGTCATAAATAGCGCATCCGCACAAAGCTTCATTTCCTGCGTCATCTGTTTCGGTAAGTCTTGTGATAACGTATCTGTTTTCTATGCAGGCCATAAAGGTGCCGAGCTTGCTGTCATACCTTACCGATGCCTCGCTGTTAATAATTCCCTTTATTTCAGTTTCATTTTCCAGCGCAGTCACCTCAAAAACAGAAAATGGCTTTTCTTCAATTATATACACTGTATTTTCCTTATCGGGTATTTTCAGTTCTGCTTCAATGCTGATAGTATCTGCATACACATCATAGCTGCATATTTTTTCAAGACCCGTACGGAATTCCTTCGCGCGGAAATACATTTTATCCCCATCTATACCCATATATCTTGCCAAAGCCTTTATATCAGCGCTCGCAATACATTTTTTAGTTATATTCTCAACTCCCGTTTCCAGTTCCTTTTCGAGTGTTTCGAGATCACACATCCAGATATTATCCCTTATGTCAGCGTTTATCCAACGCTGTTCCTCATAGTAGCCCTTTTTTATTTCTTCATCTGCGAACGGATCAAGTAATATAAGATACTTTTTCCCCTGCACGCTCATCTGTTTTATATTGGCTGTTCCGAGCTTTGCGATCAGCGGATTCTTAACAAAATGCTTTATATTCGTACGCAGATCATACATATAGCACAAACATTCGCATCCGGTCAATTCGCTGTATTGCTTGAACATTTCGGCATTGGCCTCATCTGGTCCCATATAAATAAAAACATGACTGCTGTCGGGAGCGATACAGCTTCTGAAGGATCCTGTACATACGATCTTACGGCGGTTAAGCTCCATTCCTGTATTTTTGTCTATTTCAATGAGCCACATACTGTTTGCTCCGTTTTCAAGTATAAGAACAAGTGTGTCCTCAAAAGCAAACAAATGCTCAACGAAAGTCGGGTCCTCAAGTGTATAATTTGTAACAAGTCTTTCTTTTCTGGTAGAACGGTTATATTCAAGAATAAAAAGATCGTTGTGACCTTCCTCATTCTTTTCCTCAGCATAATATATGTAAGATGAGCTGACATCGAAAAGCTCGATGTTCCGGCTTGAAAAAATACTTCTTATATCTACAACTTTCATTTTAATTCAGCCTTCCTTTTTCTTTTTGTTAGAAAAAATATATTACATTATATAATGATAATTCTGAAAATTTTGATGTAAACGGTAATAATTGCTGTAAATCATGTTCTCAGGTCATCACACAGCCTATACCTCAAACTAAAGTATAAGTTATTGTTGAGTTTTTGTCAATGTGGACGGAATATTTTTTTGAAAATTAATAAAAACCGTTGTATATTTCAATAATTTCGTTTATAATTAGAATGTGTTTTTGTATTTGACTGCAAATCATAGCTTTTGAAAAACGGAGGGGAAATGAATGGATCATTATTCAATGACGCTTGGAGCAATAAAAAAGCTACTGGATGATATAGGAATGAATAAGTATTCTGCCGTTGTAAATGAATGTATTCAGAAATGGCAGGACGAGGGCGACAGTACCTTGTTCGGCAGGGAGTTTGATAACAACGGTCGTTTTGCCGATTTCAGACTTGATAATTCTGTTATCAGTAATATCGAAAAGGGCATGTGGATCGGACAGGTATTATCTGCGCTGATCGCAATGGCTGCGCAGCTTTCGGCATTTGCTCAGAGGGGTATGCAGATGGATCTCGATTTTATACGCCGTAATTTTGGCGCGGCAAATGAGATCATGGAAATAACCAAATGTCAGGATTGCGGCAGGCTTGAAGCTACAGCCATGGATATAGACAAATATGTTTCAAAAATAGTAATTGCAAAAAAAATAGTTGACGGCATGGAAAGAGGCAATCTCAACGACCAGATAGACGAGATAGAAAATCTGACTGCTCCCGAAATAGAAAGAGAGCGCCGTAAGGCTAAGCTTCGTCTTGAAAACAGCAGAATATCTTACACAGATACATACGGTAAGGTAAAAAGCTGCGCAGGGTGCGGAAGTAAAAATATTACGGACAGAAAGCTTCTGAGAAGTGTTAAGGAAAACGTTTTTATTGAACTTTCACGTTAAAGCACAGCCAAAGTATAAAATCAGTCGGCCTTGCAAGGCTCGGATTATAACCGCAAAGATTTTAATTGCGGTATTGTTGAAAGCACTGCGCACGGCTATTGTAAAATATGAGGGTATTGTGCTATAATCAATTGCGGACGGGATTTTTAAACGTAATTATGTACATGAAATTATGAGGTGATTACCAATGGGAATAAAAGCATGGTTTAATGGAAGCAACAGCAGGAGAGAGCTTAAAAGAATAAAACCGATGGTCGATAAGGTATTCGAGCTTGAGGAAAAATATCAGAAATTTTCTGATGATGAGCTGAGAAACGAAACAAAGCGTTTTCAGCAGATGTTCAAAGATGAACCTGATATGACCGAAAAGAAAAAGGATGAGATATTTGAAAGAATTCTTCCCGAAGCGTTTGCTGTGTGCCGTGAGGCATCATGGCGTGTACTCGGAATGAAGCATTTCCGCGTTCAGGTAATAGGCGGTATAATTCTTCACAAAGGCCGTATAAGCGAAATGAAAACAGGTGAAGGTAAAACACTCGTTGCAACTCTGCCCGCATACCTTAATGCGCTTTCAGGCGACGGCGTTCATGTCGTTACCGTAAATGAATATCTTGCAAAGCGTGACGCTGAATGGATGGGAAAGCTTTACCGTTTTCTCGGTCTTACAGTCGGAATACTTCAGCATGATACCTCAAACGAGGACAGAAAGGCCGCTTATAATTCCGATATCACATACGCTACAAATAATGAGCTTGGCTTTGACTACCTGCGTGATAACATGGTAGTGTATAAGGAAAACAAAGTTCAGCGCGGTCATACGTTTGCTATTGTCGATGAGGTCGACTCTATCCTTATCGATGAAGCAAGAACACCGCTTATCATTTCCGGACAGGGAGATAAATCAACTGAGCTTTATAACCGCGCCGATGAGCTTGCAAAAACTATGAAATGCAAGCGTATCGCTGAAACGGATGCCAAAGAGGATAAAGATGACGAATATATTGAGCAGGGTATAGACTACATAGTAGATGAAAAGGCTAAAACTGCAACGCTTACCCCTGTGGGTGTAAAGAAAGCGGAAAAATTCTTTGACCTTGAAAACTTTACCGATCCGGAAAATCTTACTATTCAGCATCATGTAAATCAGGCGATCAAAGCGCACGGCGTAATGCACAGAGATGTTGACTATGTTGTCAATGAAAAGGGCGAAGTTATAATTGTTGATGAATTCACAGGACGTCTTATGTACGGCAGACGCTATAACGAGGGCCTGCATCAGGCAATTGAAGCTAAGGAAGGTGTGAAGGTCGAAAGAGAGAGTAAGACTCTTGCAACGATTACCTTCCAGAATTTCTTCCGTCTGTATAAAAAGCTTTCGGGTATGACCGGTACGGCTATGACTGAGGAAACTGAATTCTCAGAAATTTACAGACTCGATGTTATTGAGATTCCGACAAACAAACCTATCCAGAGAGTGGATCTTCCGGATGTTATCTTCAAAACAGAAAAGGGTAAGTATGAATGCCTTATCGAAGATATTGTGGAAGCAAATAAAAACGGTCAGCCTGTTCTTGTAGGTACAATATCTATTGATAAATCAGAGGAGCTTAGCAAGCTTCTTAAACGTAAGGGTATAGAGCATAATGTCCTCAATGCAAAGTTCCACGAAAAGGAAGCCGAGATCGTAGCGCAGGCAGGTAAGCTTGGCGCAGTAACAATCGCTACAAACATGGCAGGCCGTGGTACTGATATAAAGCTTGGCGGTAATGAGGAATTTCTTGCAAAGGATGAAATGAGAAGGCTGAATTTCAGCGAGGAACTCATCAACGAAGCAACAGGTTATGCCGAAACAGATGATCAGGAAATTCTTGATGCACGCGCAAAATATAAGGAGCTTCTTGAGAAGTATAAGGCAGAGATTGATATAGAGGCAGAAAAGGTTCGTGAAGCAGGCGGTCTGTTTATTATGGGTACGACACGTCATGAATCCAGACGAATCGATAATCAGCTCAGAGGACGTTCGGGACGTCAGGGTGATCCCGGAGCAAGCCGTTTCTATCTCTCAGCCGAGGATGATATTCTCAGATTGTTCGCAGGCGACAGAATAAAAAATATCATGGACAGAATGCCGGGCGAAGAGAATGAACCGCTCGAAAGCAAACTGCTTACAAGCGTTATCGAAAGCGCTCAGGCTAAGGTTGAAGGAAGAAACTTCAGTATCAGAAAGAGTGTGCTTGAATACGACGACGTTATGAACCGCCAGCGTGAGATCATCTACTCACAGAGAGATCAGGTTCTTGACGGTGAAAACCTCAGAGATACGATCATCAAAATGGTATCCGAAACAATGGAGTCAATGGTAAATGAGTATCTGCCTCATGATGACAAGGATCACTGGAATCTTGAAGGTCTGCGCGATGCGCTCAAAGGCTGGGTGCTTGAAGAAGATGATGAAGAAACACTCGTTTATGACGAAACAGAGCTCGAAAGAGTAGAAAAAGAATATATTATCAATGAGCTTTCGGAAAAAGCAACAAAAGCCTATGAACAGAACGAAGAGCTGATTCCGGAAGAAACGATGCGTGAGCTTGAAAGAGTGTACCTGCTTAAGAATGTTGATAATTACTGGATGGACCACATTGATGCAATGGATGAGCTGAAAAGAGGTATCCGCCTGCGTTCCTACGGCCAGCATGATCCGGTTGTTGAATACAGGATTGAAGGCTTTGATATGTTTGATGATATGATCAAGGCTATTCGTGAGGATACGGTAAAGATGATGCTCGTTGTACCAAAGAGAGTTGCGCAGCGTCTTGAGGAACAGGACAGAATGCGCAAGATGGCAATGCAGCGCGGAGCAACAGGCAGAGCAAGAGCAGCAGCAATAGCAGCTTTGCAGAATCAGTCAGGAATATCCGTTGTTGTTGAAGAAGATGAATCGGAAGTTCCGGTGATTGAGCTCAAGTCCGAAATTCTTATAAAGGAAGCTCCCGAAGAAGAAAAACAAGAAAACGAAAAAGAATTTACTCAGGAAGATATCCAGAAGGCAGCAGGTAAATTCATAGAACGCGAGCAGGTTGCTAAACCGACCTCAACAAATATGGACTCTACCTCAGGTTCTATTAATAAGACTGTAAGAGGAGTTAAGAAGATAGGCAGAAACGATCCATGTCCCTGCGGCAGCGGTAAGAAATACAAAAAGTGCTGCGGCAAGAATTCATAAAGAAATGATTATAGTTTTACCGGGGTTATCAAACAATACTAACACATAACTGACAAATTTATGCCATTCGTCAATGTGATGAGTGGCTTGATTTGCGTAGAAGAATAAAAATTTGCAGCTTGACAGTATTTCCGTCAGGCTGCAATTATTTTACTTAATTATTACGTAATGCTTGGTATCTGTACATTCTGATCAATATCAGCTTCATAATCAACTCCGTCAATACCAAAGCCGAAAAGCTTGTAAAAATCATCATGATACCCTTTCAGATCGGCATGAGTGTCAAGGTTATCCGAACTGATCTCTTTCCACAGTGTGTCGACCTCCGCCTGGATCTCCGGCTTCATTTCCAGATCATCCATGCGAATCCTTCCTTCCGCATCAGTCTGAACCTCTGCTGAATAAAGCTTCTCATTAAATAATCTGCACATCTGTTCGATACAGCCTTCATGCACATTGTGTTCCTTCATTACCTTATAAAGTATTGAAATGTAAAGCGGTACGATCGGAATTGCTGCGCTTGACTGTGTTACCAGCGCTTTGTTTACAGAAATATAAGCTTTTACTCCGTTCTGTCCGGCAGTTATTTCCTTTGCTGTTTCAAACAGGTTATCCTTAGCCTTGCCAATTGAACCATCTGCATACATCGGATGTGTGATCTGGGGACCAATGTATGAATATGCTACCGTTACGGCATTATCTTCAAGTACGTCTGCTGCCTTGAGCGCATCTATCCACAGTTTCCAATCTTCGCCGCCCATTACTTTGACAGTTGCTTCGATCTCCTCTGCTGATGCAGGCTCGACTGTGATATCTCCGACTGTATTATCCTTAAGGTTTATTGTTTTATTTGTATATGGACTGCCGACAGTTTTCAGAACTGAGGTATACATTACTCCATCCTCAGTCGTTCTTCTGGGCGCAGCAAGACTGTATACAACACAATCTACCTTTCCAAGATCCGCCTTGATCAATTCAATCGTCTTGTCCTTTATCTCTCTGGAATAAGCATCACCGTTAATCGATTTTGCATAAAGGCCATCCTGCGCAGCATATTTTTCAAAGGCAGCAGTATTATACCAGCCTGATGTTGCAGTCCTTGCTCCTGAAGCCTGTTTGTCAAATATAACGCCGATTGTCGATGCTCCGAATGAATATGCTGCCGAAATTCTCGAAGCAAGACCATAACCCATAGATGCGCCAATTACAAGAACCTTTTTAGGACCGTTTTCAGCGTGCTTCTGTGATTTGACATACTCGATCTGAGCTTTCACCTCTGCGCTGCATCCCTCTGCATGCGCTGTAGTACAAATAAATCCTCTTACCTTTGGTTTAACTATCATGAACTATCATCCTTTCATTATTTTTACCGCGCTGTGCGGATTATTGATTTAATATATTTTGTACCGGCAATAATCATATAACCTGTTCATACTCACCCGTCTGCTCGCTCTGCATCAGAATTTTGCCTGAGCCGTCTGCTGCAATGTATATTGGTGTTCCCATTTTGATACCGTTTTTATATTCAACCTTTGGTGTGAATTTGTAGCAGTTTATTCCTATTTTGCTGTAAAGCTTTGTATCTCCCTCGAATATATAGGACTGTAGACTTTCTGTCAGGCCAAGCTTACTTTTGTCTGCGCTGATTATACTGAGCAAAGCATCCACCGCGGTAATTTTAGTTTGTCCGAACATATCCTCGGGTGATTTGTTTTTTTCGGCAGAGCCGATTTCAACATCGCGGTATGCTCCGGTCCAGTCCTTTTTTTTTACGGCTTTACCGTCACATGATACTGCAAAATCAGTGCCCGTGAAAATTCTTACTGAATTTTTTTCTGTATAAAAACACATAAGATAATATTTCTCTTCATCTATTTCTATAGTTTCGTAATAGTATTTTCTATAATCAGATGTCTTTGAAGAAAGATAAAACGGTTCAAATTCGCAGCTGTCAACGATTTTTTCAGCTTCCTCTATGCTTATCCCGCCTTCCGGGATATCGGCCTTATTATCCGTGCCGTTTCTGACAATAATTCCACCCCCTATTTCTTCAAAGCTGTTTTCAGTGCTGTACTCATACACAATTGTGCCGTCGGATTGTTGGTATACATTAAGACTGTTATCTCCGTCAGCGTTTCCTTTTTCCGTATCTGCACGTGAACAACCGCATAAACTGATCAGAACAGCCGAAAAGACAATTGCAATTATTTTTTTTATCATTCCCTTAACCTCCGATTTTTTTAAGAACTCTGATTATTATGTCTGCTGTAACACAGAGTTTTTCAACTTTATCAAGTGCACCGCTGTTCTTTGCTTTTATTCTGTGCGCATGCGGTGTCATCATAAGCAAATCACACAGCTGTTTATGATCTGTGGTAAAGCTGAATCTTTTCTCGTACTGTTCCAGCTCCACAAACTGTTTTCCATAGTCTGAAGGTTTTTTATTTTGTTCAAAAACCTCATCGTATATAAGCTCTTTAAGCTCCCTGAGATGGTCCGAACCGGCAGTTGCTTCAATGAAAATTCCGCCGGGCTTCAATATCCGCGCATATTCATCGTTCACAAAAAGGGAAAACACAGCTGTTACTATATCGGCGCTTTCACTTTTCATCGGAATGTGAGCGGCAGTAGCGACAGCCCAAAGTATTTCCCTGCTTCTTGAACAGGCCATTTTTGCGGCTTCCTTTGAAATATCAAATCCTGCGCAGGCGCATCCGCAGCGTTTTTTCAGCTGTGTTGTATAATAACCTTCCCCGCATCCTATATCTGCAAGAATGGCATTGGTACTGCTGTATTTTTTTACAATTTCGCATAGTGCGCTGCATACCGGCTCATAGAAATCCTCGTTCAGAAAATTTCTTCGGGATTGAAGCATAAGCTTTGTATCTCCGGGTGTCAAAGAATGCTTATTCTGCACCGGTAAAAGATTCACATAGCCTTGTCTTGCGATATCAAAACAGTGTCCGTTTTTGCAGATAAGACTTTTTTCATTAAAACTGAGGGCATCCGCACATATCGGGCAAATCAGCTTTATATTATCGTACAAATTCCTTCACCTTCAGTTATTTTATTCTTTTAAGGCTGCCGCCGCATTTACAGCGGTATGCTGACGGATTTTTAACAGCCTTTGATAATTTGCTTCTTTCGATACGCATCCCGCATTTCACACACGCAAGAACATATTTTATTTCAGCTTTATTTTCGCGCACTGCAAATTCCGCTCCTGTTTCGCTTGAAAACGAAAAAACCTTAAGTGAGCCTCCGCATTTACATTTATAACGAGATGGGTGGTCAACGATACTGCTTCGTTTTGAACGTTCAGATTTGTTTCCGCAGCGCTGACATATTATTACATATTTACAGTTTTCTTGTTTTTCTATACCCATTTCCTCGCGCGACGATGTTCTGCTTATATGATATCCATATTTCCGGTTCATAATATCAGCATAGTATCTGAACTTTTCACCGTGGTTCATACATCCGGGGCAGGTATGAATCAGTTCATGAGCAATTGTTTGTTTGCAGGACAGTTCGGGTGCATCAAGAAGCATTGCTGACAGTTCAATTACATGGTCATTGCCCGTTTTAATACATCTTCCGAACCGCTTTGCTGCGCGTTTATTTACGATTACTTTATCAGAGATTCTATTTGCTATAGGTATATTAACGGCTTTTGCTTCCTTTATTACAAGCTGCAATAATTCATCAAAATTATTCATTATAATTCTACTATGGTCGGTTCATGTGACAGAGCCGGTACAATCGTTTGTTCAAGATCACGCATGCTTATCTTAAGACTTGTTGTATTCATGCATGGATGGCATCCGAAATATTCCTTTGACAAAACGTCTTTATCTATCAGCAGACTGACTCTGTTCTCCTTATCAAATATCAGGCTCATAATACTTGCAGAGCCCGGCTGAGTTCCTATCATTTCCAACATAGCCGCAGCATCCGCGAATGATAATCTCGAACTGTTTATCTGCGCAGACAGATTCTTTGTCCGGAATTCTTTATTTCCCGGCATAAGCAAAAGATAGAACCTTGTTTTTTGTCTGTTACACAAAAATAGATTTTTACAAATATTCACTCCGAGATATTCTCCTATTATCCTACAATCCTCCATTGTCTGAGCAGCTTCATGATCTGCGCGTTCGTAATTTATTTCAAGGCTGTCCAAAAAGTCATAAACAGTTTCTTCTGCATATGTTCTTTTTTCTTCCGGTCGTCCTTTTGCTGTTTTAATCATCATTTTTTATCCTCAATGCTGCTTTCTTATCCATATTATGAACTTAGACCAATTATATCATCTTTATCCGCAAATTGCAACCGGAGTGCCGCTTTCTCGTTTCCACATTGTTGTCTTGTTGGGACTCTGTCCCAAACCCTGCCGGTCTACTCGCCCGGACCTCGGCAGGGACGAGCGGACCCTGCACCCGCTGATTTGAGGATATTAATAATAGACTACTCTCGTGACAAATCACAAAAGTTCTAATCTCGTGACAAATCACAAAAGTTTCGCCGGCCTTTTCAAAGGCCGCGGTTTCCAAAGGCGGAGCCTTTGGTCGCACTCTGCAGAGTGCGAAATCTTTTTTCTCCAAAAAGCGCAGGGGGTTCAGGGACCCTCGCCGGGGGTCCCTGTAATACTATCATTTAAAGCTTTTGCTCTGCAAAAGCTT
>CACYDC010000295.1 GCA_902773025.1 uncultured Ruminococcus sp. | reverse complement strand
TGCGTAGTAAGCGTATTAAGCTTGTTCCCGCGGTGCTGAGTAAAAAGCGTAACACATAGTAAGACGACAGTTACAAAGTTTCGCCGGCCTTTTCAAAGGCCGCGAATTCCAAAGGCAGGGCCTTTGGTCGCACTCCGCAGAGTGCGAAACCTCCTTACTCCAAAAAGCGCAGGAGGTTCAGGGACCCTCGCGGGGAGTCCCTGTAATACTATCATTTAAGGCTTTAAATTAAAGTTGTCTGTTATTTATTTGAGAACAGTATTAAATAAGCTGACAAATATTCACATATTTAAATTTTACTGAAAATAATTAAAATATATTGATTTTATTGAATAAATTTGATATAATTATCAAAGATTCCCCCGTGCAGAGAGGTGTGATACCAATGACAGAGATAAAGAAAATCGGGAATGAAGAGGAAATAGATGTTGATGAAACTCTCAATGAGGGTAGTGAAGATGTAATCGAGGAAGCAGAAGAAATATCAGTTATAACTGATTCTAAGCTGACTGACGAGGAACAGATCGAATTCCTTAAACGAAAGCTGGAGCAGGCTGAATTGGAAGCGACCGATAAGAATATCGCGCTTATTGAAATGACTGCGTCAAGAAATGCATTGTATAAATCACTTCAGGATACGCAGATGCGTCTTGCTGAGGCATTGGGACAGCGGGAGAATGATGTTGAGGCTTATCAGAAGGAGCTTGATATCAGGCTTGCGGAAAAGCGCCAGCTCCAGGAACAGTATGATGCGGTAGTAATAAAGGCAAAACGCTATGATGAGCTTCAGGAAAGTCTTGTGAAGATAAAAATGAAGGCAGAGGTCAGGGCGCATGGTGTGATCGATGAGGCGCAGGAAAAGGCAATGGATACTGTAATGCTTATCGACGATATAGAAAAGGAGATCAGTCTGTTCAGAGAGGATATCACCTTTCTTCGCCGTGATATCAGGATCGGAACAGTTACGCTTGATGACAGACTGGAAAATGTCTATCTTCGTTTATGCAGAAACCTTGACAGGCTTTTGGAAATAAAGGAGAATTTTTATAAAAAGAATTCGCTTCCGCTTGACGATGACGGTGTGGAAAAAGGGAGTGTACCTGTGATCAGCTATCCGGCTGAAACAAATAAGGATACCGAAGAAAATTGATCAAAAGGTGAATTTGTATATGATGCCCGGAGAGTATTATAGTTCTCCGGGTTTTATATTTTTGCGGGAGTGTCATAATATTAATCATTCTGTAGGCATATAGTTTATGGGGTGATAATGTGGAAAAGCTGAGGGTATATTTATGCTATTCGGCGGTATTGCTTGGAGTATTTTTGTTTGGAGCGCTGTTTCATATATCGGTGACTGAGGAACCTCAGGCGCATACAGCTATGTCTGAACCGGAAATAACGGTGATAATCGATGCAGGACACGGCGGAGAGGACAGCGGCGCTGTGGTAAACGGACTGATTGAAAAGGATATAAATCTGCCGATAGCCTTAAAACTGCGGGATATGCTTGTTGCTTCGGGCTACAGAGTCGTTATGACAAGGGACAGCGATATATCCATATATGACAGTACAGCGTCAACTGTTCGTGAGAAAAAGGTATCCGATATGAAAAACCGTGAAAAAATAATAAACAGCAGTGAGAAAAATATACTGATAAGCATACATCAGAATAAATTTGAACAAAGCAAATACAGCGGGGCGCAGATATTTTATTCCGGAAACAACGAAAACAGCGTACTGTTGGCGGAGGAAATAAGGAAGTCTGTCACATCACTGCTTCAGCCTTATAATCGCAGAGAACTGAAAAAGGACAGCGGAAGCATATATATACTTAAAAAAGCAAAGGTACCGGCTGTAATAGTAGAATGCGGATTTTTGTCAAACCCGGAGGAGGGAGCAAAGCTGGCGGATGAAAAATATCAGAGTGAAATGGCATTCGCAATATACTGCGGCTTTTTGCAGTATAGCAGCAAGAGTGAGTGATATAATACTTAAGGAGAATAAATATGGCAGAAAAGATAAAAACAATGTATGTCTGTTCGGAGTGCGGATATGAAAGCGTGAAGTGGTACGGGAAATGTCCGGGCTGCGGAGAATGGAATACTATGACAGAGGAGATAAGAGAGGCAGTACGCGGAAAAATCAGCGCGCCTGCAAGGGTAAGGGCATCAGCTGTGCCGGTGCCGATAACTGAGATAACGACTGAGGATGAGGAAAGGTATCACACCGGGTCCGGTGAGCTTGACAGGGTCTTGGGAGGAGGAATTGTAAAAGGTTCGCTGGTACTTCTTGGAGGAGATCCCGGAATAGGAAAATCGACAATACTGTTGCAGATATGCGCTAATCTGGGTAAGACGCTTAAAATACTCTATATTTCCGGCGAGGAATCCAAGCGTCAGATAAAGCTGAGGGCATCGCGGTTAGGGGTGAACTGTGAGAATCTCTATATCATGACAGAAACCGATGTGGAGATAGTAGCGGAACAGATACAGACACAGTCCCCAGATCTTGTAATGATAGACTCGATACAGACGATGAATTTCAAGGAGCTGAGTTCATCTCCGGGAAGTGTTACACAGGTGAGGGAATGTACAAATATACTTATGCGCCGTTCAAAGGCGCTTGATATACCCTGTATAATAGTCGGTCACGTGAATAAAGACGGCGCTATAGCCGGTCCGAAGGTACTTGAGCATATAGTTGATGCGGTGCTGTATTTTGAGGGAGATAAACAGATGTCGTACCGTATTCTTCGCGCGGTAAAGAACAGATACGGTTCCACAAATGAGATAGGTGTTTTTCAGATGGGTGACAGCGGACTGTCAGAGGTTGAAAATCCTTCGCTTATGCTGCTTTCGGGCAGACCGAAAAACGTAAGCGGCACATGTGTAGCGTGTCCGATGGAGGGAAGCCGTCCGATACTTGCCGAAATACAGGGATTAGTGACCAATTCCGGATACGGCAATGCAAGGAGAATGTCGACCGGCTTTGATTATAACAGAATGTCAATGTTGCTTGCCGTACTTGAAAAGCGGTGCGGTTATTATTTTTCCAGTTTAGATGCATATGTAAATGTAATAGGCGGACTTCGTCTGGACGAGCCTGCGGCTGACCTTGCAGTAGCGCTTGCCCTTGTAAGCAGTCTGAAGGATATAGTTGTACCGGAGGATGTACTTGCTTTCGGAGAAATCGGACTGACGGGAGAAATAAGGGCAGTAAACCGAGCCGCGCAGCGTGTGACGGAGGCAGCAAGGCTCGGTTTTACGAAATGTATCATGCCTTACCACAATTTGAAAAGCCTGGTTATATCGGAAGATCTGGAGATAAATGTTGTAGGGGTACGCACTATCTGGGATGCGGTAAAGGCGCTTACCGGAATGTGACATAGATATTTCAGGAATTACCGGAATTCATACCATTCTGGATGCCGCTGCTGCTGTTGAAGAGAAGCGTTCAGCTCAGCGGGAGTAATACGGTGCATACAGCCGTTTTCACTGCGGTTAGTCACAGCTGAGGCGCATTCAAGCTTACAGCAGCCGTCACTCTGGTAAATACATTGTTCATCACAAAAAATCATTGTCATTTTTATCACCCGTACATAGTATCGGCAGGATAGTGATGATTATACAAATGGAGATAAAAAATGGAAAAACAAATTATAAGGGATATAATATTTTTAAAAAGACGTTCTCAGCCTGCCGGGATATCTGATGCAAGCGTGGGGGATGATCTTGCAGACACGCTGAAAGCAAACCGTGAACGATGCGCAGGGCTTGCGGCGAATATGATCGGGATATCAAAAAGGATAATAGTAATACAGACACCGTTAGCGCCGGTGGTGATGTTTAATCCGAAGATCGTTTCACACAGTGCAGAAAGCTATGAAGCAGAAGAAGGATGTCTTTCGCTTGAAGGTACGAGAAGGACAAAACGCTGGGAAAGCATAGAGGTAGAGTATTATGACCGCAGCATGAAAAAGCATACATCCGGTTATTCCGGATTTACAGCGCAGATAATACAGCATGAGATCGACCACTGCAACGGCATAATAATATAAAAAAACGAGGAT
>CACYDC010000294.1 GCA_902773025.1 uncultured Ruminococcus sp. | reverse complement strand
TAACAAAAATATTGACATGATTTTTAAATGGTACTATAATATTGTTGTATTTAATAATCGAAAGGAAGTCCTTTAAATGGAAAAGAAAAACATAGATTGGAATAACCTTGGATTCGGTTATATCAAA
This sequence comes from uncultured Ruminococcus sp., assembly GCA_902773025.1. Lineage (GTDB taxonomy): Bacteria > Bacillota > Clostridia > Oscillospirales > Acutalibacteraceae > UBA1213. The sequence goes on along the minus strand of CACYDC010000294.1, from coordinate 15,593 downwards.
ACCGATAAGAGATTTGTTGCCAATTATAAAAACGGCGCGTGGGATGACGGCACTGTTATTGAAGATGATATGATAACAATGAGCGAGTGTGCTTGTGTTCTTCAGTATGCGCAGACTATTTTCGAGGGCTTGAAAGCTTATACTACTGAAAAGGGTAATATCGTTATCTTCCGCCCCGATCTTAATGCTGAAAGACTTGCAAATTCTGCCAGAAGAATGGAAATGCCTGTTTTTCCTGAGGATAAATTCATTGATGCGGTAGTTCAGACAGTAAAGGCAAATGACGCATATGTTCCGCCTTACGGTACAGGAGCAACACTGTATATTCGTCCGTATATGTTTGGTATAAATCCGGTTATCGGTGTAAAGCCTGCTGAAGAATTCCAGTTCAGAGTATTTACAACTCCTGTCGGACCGTATTTTAAGGGCGGTGCTAAACCTATCGTTATAAAGGTCAGTGATTTCGACAGAGCTGCTCCTAATGGTACGGGTTTCATTAAGGCCGGTCTTAACTATGCAATGAGCCTCCACGCAATTGTTACTGCTCATAATGAAGGCTTTGCTGAGAATATGTATCTTGATGCCAAAACTCGCACAAAGGTCGAGGAAACAGGCGGCGCAAACTTCTTGTTTGTAACTAAAGATAATAAGATCGTAACACCGAAGTCTGACAGTATTCTTCCTTCGATCACAAGACGTTCGCTTATGACTGTTGCTAAGGATTATCTCGGACTTGAAGTCGAAGAAAGAGAAGTTTATTTTGATGAACTTAAAGATTTTGCAGAATGCGGTCTTTGCGGTACTGCTGCGGTTATATCTCCGGTTGGAAAGATCAATGACCACGGCAAAGAAATTTGTTTCCCAAGCGGAATGAATGAGATGGGTCCTGTTACAAAGAAGCTTTATGATACACTCACAGGTATTCAGATGGGCAGACTCGAAGCTCCTGAGGGTTGGATCAAGGTAATAGAATGATTAATGATTTGATCGCTGATATTTCCGATAAGAAAGAATCAGCGATTTTTTATTACTGTTCAATTGAATACTATGATCTTTATGTTATGTTTTGCTAAAGTGTACAAAAATTCTCAAATTATTTTCGAATTTCTATTTACGAATACTGTCGGATTGTGTTATAATGTATTCGTAAATTTATACTACGGAGGTAAATTAAATGGGTAAACTGATGTCGGAATTCAAAGAGTTCGTCATGAGAGGCAATGTTATGGATCTTGCTGTCGGTGTTATTATCGGCGGAGCGTTCGGTTCTATCGTAACATCTCTTTGTGATGATGTTATCATGCCCGCAATCAACTATCTTATCGGTACAATAGCCGGTATCAAGGATGTTGAGGACATGACAAAGATCCTTAATGTCGGACCGATAGCTTTCGGTAAGTTTGCAGCAGCGATAATCAATTTCCTGATAATGGCTATAATTATTTTCGCCATGGTCAAGGCTGTTAACAAGCTTTCAACAGTTGCCAAGAAGCCTGTAGAAGAGGCTCCTACAACTAAAGAATGTCCATTCTGCTGCAGTGAGATCTCCATAAAGGCTACACGCTGCCCTCAGTGTACAGCTATTCTTGAAGAAGCTGCAAAAGCAGTATCAGGCAAGAAATAATTGGCATGAATAACTGCCCCGGATCAAAAATAACAGCCCATCGCTTGTGCAGGCACCGGGCTGTTATTTTTTTCACAGTTTGAAATCATCAGCATTATATTTCGGTATTTCAGGGATATGCTTTGGTTCTCTTTTCAGAGGATCGTATATGTACTTTCGGCATGGGTTTCCAAAGCCTTTGGAACCTTTTCGGCATATTGGTATTCCGGCGTTATTTTTTGTATAAAAACGACAGTATTCGCAATCCGGCGGAATAGTATTTCCAAACAGTGTTTTTATTGACATATGAATTCTCCTTTTCTGCGTTTTATTCCACAAGCTCCGGATTGAGCCTGCTGTAATGAAAAATGTATTGCTGCGCTATGCCTGCATATCTGCCGATTTGTTCGATAGTTACTCCGCTGAAATGTGTCGCCAGTGCTTTTTTCATCCATACATCGACCGGAAATGCCTCCAGTCTGTGCAGGCCATAAAGCAATGTACATTCTGCTACCTTTGCGCCTACACCGGTTATCCTCATGAGCTGAGTACGGCAATCACTGATCGGCGCTGTATACATTTCATCAAGATAAATTTCTCCTGAACTTACCTTTTTGGCCGCATCTATGATATATCTTGCCCTGAATCCTGCACGTATCTCTGAAAGGTCTTCAGGCTCAAGCTCAGCAAGCCTTTCGGCTGAAGGGAATGTACTGCCATGATCTATCTTATCTCCGAATCCTTCACACAAACGGGTGATTATCCCTTTTATCCTCGGAATATTATTGTTCTGTGATATAATAAATGAACACAGTGCCTCCCAAGGTTCCTGTGAAAGAATACGTATTCCGTCAATGCTGCCCACCGCGCAGGACAAACGAGGACAGTTTTCTGATATTTCATTCCTTATGCCGTCATAGTCATTGTTCAGATCAAAATAATCCTTCCATATTTCATGGAAATCCTCCTCCGTGATTCCTTCAATTATTACTTTTTCATTTTCAGACCTCAGTGTCGCAAATTTTCCTCTTACAATACCACTATATGAATCGTCATTCCTTTGATCCCATCTGAAACATTGTCCGCATTCAAATGTATTCTTCAAATCAAATTTTCCTTTTGGAATTATTTCGATTCCTCTTTCAGTTACCTCATATGTCATTTTTGATCCTCCGTTTTTTTATATCTCCTTTAAACATATACACATTCTGTATTTCTATTCACGTTTGTGCTTCAATATCAGCAAAGCCATCAGATACATACTCGTCAGCAAAAGCGTAAAATTGTATCTCGACCTCAGTACAACAAGAAATCCCAGTGCGGCTATTGGTATAAGTATCAGAAAAGAAATTATGTCAAGAACCGTCATTGCCTTATAAATATCCGTTTTTTCACATAGTACCATAAGCAAAGCCTGTCCCCCATCCAACGAATCTATAGGAAGACTGTTAAAAACTGCAAGCGAAATATTTGCATTCATTAACCCTTCAAAAAAACTGCATGGCAGAATACAATTAAGTATAAACGTGATCAGCGCAGATATTATATTGGCAGCGATACCCGCAACAACAACTATCAGTTCCTGTCTGAAGCTGCGTACTGATTTTTTTTTATCTGAAATTGCTATATCAAATAATGTCAGTCTTATTTTGTCTGGAAATGATGAGAATATATGCAGTGCTGTAAGATGTCCTGACTCATGTATTATCACAGCTATAAAGCATATCAGTACTGACAGCGATGTATCATAAATCATTACTAAAGTCATTACTGCAACCAGCGGATAGCTTAATTCTATTGTGATTCCTGAAAGCCTTATTCTCATATTCACTCTGAACCGGAAGTGTTTTTGTTTTCGGCTTCTTCCTTATTCTTTTCAGGCACAGCTGTACTTTCCTCTTCTATTCTGACATCATCATGAAACGGAAGAATAGGCTCGTCATCCGTTATAAGTATTGTATTATTATAATTCTCATAAAACCATGTTCCGACCGCTGCGTGTACGGTCCCTCCGATCAGTTTTATCGCCAATGCTGCTGCAATTATAACCACACTTACTATCAATTGGATTATTATGAGAAGCATTCCGTTTCCTTTTCTTGCTGTATCCTCATTCTTGCATTCGTCATTCTCAGTATTTCGCATATTATTCCCCCGTTCATTTTTTATGCGATACTGTTTAAATATATGCTGTTTACGAAAAAAGAGAACCGCCTGTCAGCCGTTCTCTTTTATCTTCTTGAATTAAGATATGAAACATATTCATCAAGCGTCATATTCAGCGAACGCATTTTTGCAGCATTATCCACACCAACATACCGAAAATGAGCCGCATCAAAGCTAAAATCCGTACTCGATTCTTTTCCTTCAGGATATCTCAGAATAAATCCATATTTGATGGAATTCTTATACAGCCAATCAAACTCTGCGCTTGATGCAAAATCAGAGTTTTTCATCGATACAAATCTTACCGCCAGACCGCTTTGGAATTCTGAATGATTTTCCATAGGTACGGTTTTCTCAGCTTCTTCTATCGCCCTTGCCCTACCGTAGCCTTCGCGAGCCATCAGCCGTCTGACTTCATCCATGTATCTCTCATGCTGGACCTCAGCACTGATATAACCTTCTGAAACCTTTAAGGATAAGCCGTCTATATCAGCCGCTTTCATCATTTTATCAAGCTGTTCAATTATACTCCTGTCCATATCTTTTCCGTCATATGAATCAAGATCTATCTTATAATCTGAAGGAAGCGGATTATCCGGTGATATTATCAGCAGCAGTTTGCTTTCATCAAATTTTTCATCCTTTGATTCAGAGCTTGTCTGCTGCTTTTTGGCAGAGTTCACTTCGGAATACATTGAAGTATACTGATTTATCCCGACGATCAGAGCAACTATCACTATTCCGATTATTACAATCGGAATAACCACTAACGCGCGTTTCATACCGGATATACTATTATCCTTCATAGTATAATCACTATGCTGCATTTTTTCTGCGGAAGATTTTTTATTTTTTCTGACTCCTGAATTTCTTGAAGAAATCAGATCATCATTTTTCAAATCTCATTCCTCCTATTCCTTGAATTGACTTTCCGGTAAGGGACCAAATGTCAATAATGACAGGCACAACTTCTAACCGCACCTGTCATTAATGCTATCAGCCGCCTAATTCTATCATACGGTCAATACATTTTTTTGCCTTTTTTATCGTTTCGTCATCCATTACGATCTCTTCTCCGCCTTCGCCCTTTACACAGGAAAGCACATCGACTAATGTAGTATTCTTCATATTTTCGCATATAAGCCCTTTGGAAAGAACATAGAATTTCTTATCAGGACATTCATATTGCAGATGATTCTTAATGCTGTTTTCAGTTCCGATAATGAACTCTTTTTTATCCGATTTTTTTGCATATTCCATTATGCCCGAAGTCGAACCGACATAATCAGCCATCTGTGCAATCGCCGGCTTACATTCCGGGTGTACAAGAAGCTCAGCATCCGGATGAAGCTGCTTTGCCTGTTTAGCCTGTTCTACAGTTACCGCCGCATGGACCGGACAGCCTCCCTGCAAAAGCTTGAAATTCTTTTCCGGAAGCTGTGACGCAGTATATGCTCCCAGATTACAATCCGGTATGAACAGTATATTCTTATTTTCTATTGCTTTGACAATCTTGACAGCACTTGATGACGTTACGCACACATCACATACTGTTTTTAACTCTGCTGTCGTATTTATGTATGCTACAACTGTGTAATCAGGATACTGCTCCTTTATCCCTTCTATCAGTTCCTTGTCCATCTGTTCAGCCATCGGACACCCTGCTATAGCACTCGATAATATTACCTTTTTCTCAGGCGAAAGCATTTTCACCGTTTCTGCCATAAACCGTACTCCGCACATTATTACCGTCTTATTCGGAACGGTTGCAGCAAACTTGCTGAGAGCATAAGAATCCCCTGTAAAATCTGCTATTTCCAGTATTTCATGATTCTGATAGCTGTGCGCAAGAATACATACATCATTTTCTTTTTTCAGACGAAGTATTTCATCCTGTACTTCCTTTATTGTCATAGTCACATATCTCCAAACCAGTAGTTTTAGATAATTATATATATCCGTTATAATCCTGATATACAGCATCACCATATCTGTAAAAAACTTACAGATATAAAATGACAAGTTTAAAAGGATTTTTGTCAAGTATCCTTGACATCTATACAATAATGTGATAGAATATCTGTAGTTTGCTATGCTTGCTTCTTGAATACCGATTTGGGTGCTCCGCAAATCGGACATACCCAGTCATCAGGCAATTCTTCAAACGGAACAAGCGTATCACTATACTCATATTTGCAGATCGTGCAGACATACTTCTCCGCTTCTTCTTCCTTTTCTTCATAATAGGTCGGAGCGTATTTCGGCGATTTCCCTTTTATTACATTACGGTAATAATCGTATGTCATAGGTTTCCCCTTTATCTTTTCACTGCCCGCTATCGGCTCGGCAACGAATATTGTATGCGTTACGGTTTCGATCGTATTTACAACCTTACACAGAAACCAACAGCATATCTCCTCTTGTATTACAGGAGCACCCTCTCTCAGAAGCTTATAGCGTACATTGGAAAGTTTGTCATTTGTCCTTCCTGAGGTATAACCCAACGCACCGATTGCAGATCCTGATGTATTCTCAGAAAGTACACTGACTGTGAATTCACCGTAACGCTTGATACACTCATTGGTATAATTATTATGATTCACACTTACAGCTATTGTCATCGGCAGCGAGGATATCTGCATTACTGTGTTTACTATGCAAGCATTAGGTCTGTTTTCTCCCCTTACTCCTATAGCAAACATACCATAGGACAAAGAGGTCAGAATCTTATCATACATAGAGTGACGCTCCTTTCTCAAGACAAAGCTATGCCTTGTCCTACAAAAAACTAATTTGCTATATAATAGCACAATTTTATCTTTTTTACAAGGCATAATTGTTATTTTGAGAAAAGAATTTTAATTATTTTAATATCATTTATACAATTCAGCCGTATCATTACTCTTTTCAGCCGTATCATTACTCTTTTTCAGCCTGCCGCGCCGGACAATAATAAAAGTATCCCGTACACAACCGAAGCTACTGTACCATATACTATCACCGGACCGGCTATTATAAACATTTTGGCTCCGAGTCCCGGAATATATCCCTCACTTTTGAATTCCATTGCCGGAGATGCGACTGCATTTGAAAAACCGGTAATAGGCACAAGTGTTCCGGCTCCTCCGAGCTTTGCAATATTATCATACCATCCGAGCGCAGTAAGCAATGCGCCTATGAATACAAGCGTAACACTTGTAAGGCACCTCGAATCCTTTATATCGTAGCCAATTAGCGTATATGCATCTGTCATAAGCTGACCGATCGTACATATCAATCCTCCGATAATGAAGGCCCCGATACAATCCCGCACTATGCGGCTCCTGGGTGATGCCTGATCTACCATTATGCTGTATTCCTGCTGAGTAACAGTAAGTTCCATATTAATCATCCTAACCTGTTTTCTTTTAGTATTTCCCAGGTTCTGCTGATGATACACATATCAACAGTTATTTTTCATAAAACATAAAAAAGAAGGTTTTATTTTGAAAGAGATCTATCTTGATAACAGCGCTACAACCCGTGTTTATGATGCCGCCGCTGAAAAGGCCGTGACTCTTATGACAAAAGCTTACGGCAACCCTTCATCACTTCATTCAAAGGGACTTGAGGCTCAACATGAAACAGATGCGGCACGAAATATTATTGCTCAGTCTATCGGCGCGCAGCCTCAGGAAATATACTTTACCTCCGGCGGTACCGAAGCGAATAATACCGCTGTTTTCGGCGCTGCCCATGCATTGAAAAGACGCGGCAATAGAATAGTGACAACAGCAATAGAACATTCCTCGGTTATCGAAGCTATGCAGCAGCTTGAAAAGGAAGGCTTTGAAGTGATATACCTGCCTCCTGACAGCAGCGGAACAGTCAGTCCAGAAAAAATTATGAATGCCGTGAATAACGATACAATTCTTGTAAGCATAATGGCGGTAAATAATGAAGTAGGCTCTGTTCAGCCTTTTGATTGTGTTTCACGCGCGATCAATAATGCAAAAGCTCCTGCGCTGTTTCATGTAGATGCTGTTCAAGCCTATATGAAAATGCCGATCATCCCTAAAAAACATAAAATTGATCTTATGTCTGTAAGCGGCCATAAGATCCACGCTCCAAAAGGTATCGGCGCTTTGTATATCCGTAAGGGGGCAAGAATTCTTCCCCTTCATTACGGAGGGCTTCAGGAAAACAAGCTCCGTCCGGGTACAGAAGCTGTTCCGCTTATCTGCGCTATGGGAACCGCTGTTAGTATTCTTTCAGAGAATAAATCAATAAATGAGCATATTATCAAGCTTAATAATCTCTGCCGCGAAATGTTATGCTCCATAGACGGCGCAGTAATAAACTCTCCGCCGTCAGCTGCCCCATATATAATAAATTTCTCTCTGCCGGGTTTTCGCTCCGAAACACTGCTTCATTTCCTCGCTGAAAGAAATATTTTTGTTTCAAGCGGTTCTGCTTGTGCAAAAGGTCACAAAAGCCATGTACTCACTGCAATGAAGCTTGATATTTCAAGGATCGATTCTGCTTTGAGAATCAGCTTTTCAGAAGAAAACTCGACAGATGATATCAAAATACTCGCAGATTCATTAAAAAATGCCGTTTCAACTCTTGCAAGAAAGCGCTGAAAGTGATAGAATTCAATAGGTATTTATTTTTTATAAAGGGTGATACAATTTATAATGAAGGAAGTTATACTTATCAAGCTCGGTGAGATCGTCCTTAAGGGACTTAACCGTAAAAGCTTTGAAGACAGACTTGTCAAGAATATTAAACACCGGCTGCATTTCGTCGGCCCTTGTAAAGTAAAAAATTCACAGTCTATTATTACCGTAACACCGATTTTTGATGATGTGGATATCGATGATGTCGCACAATGTATTTCTAAAATTTTCGGTATAGCTGCATTTTCACGCGCTTGCGCCGCAGAAAAGGATATTGATAAGATCAAGGAAACTGCCGGAATATACCTTGCTGATCAGTTCAGACGTATAAAAAGCTTTAAGGTCGAAGCTAAACGATCGGATAAAAAATTCCCCTTTACTTCTCCTGAGATTGCAAGAGAGATCGGCGGATACCTTGCAGAACTGTATCCGGATGTTGCTGTTGACGTACATAACCCTGAGGCAGTAGTCACAATAGAAATACGTGATGACGCAGCTTATATTCATTCAGAAGTTCTCAAGGGGGCCGGCGGTATTCCTGTCGGAACAGGTGGAAAGGCTGCAATACTGATTTCCGGAGGTATTGACAGTCCTGTCGCTGCATATATGATGTCAAAAAGAGGTATCGAGCTTACGGCTATACATTTTGCAAGCCCCCCATACACCAGCGAACGTGCAGAAGAAAAAGTTGTTTCCCTGCTTAAAAAGGTTTCGGAATACAGCGGAAGGATCACAATGTATACTGTTCCTTTTACAAAACTCCAGGAAGAAATCAGGGATAAATGCCATGAGGAATATTTCACCATCATTATGAGAAGATTAATGATGATGATCGCTCAGATAATCGCTCAGAAAAATGATTGTCAGGCTTTGATTACCGGTGAAAGCCTTGGACAAGTCGCAAGCCAGACTATCGGCGCTATCGCTTGTACGGATGATGCCTGCTCTATGCCGGTTTTCAGACCGCTCATCGGTATGGATAAGGAAGAAATTATTGAAATCTCAAGAAAAATAGATACTTTTGATATTTCGATCCAACCTTATGAAGACTGCTGCACAGTATTTACACCTAAACATCCCCGCACAAGACCTGTGCTTAAAAACGTGGTCGCTGAACAGAATAAAATAGACTTTGAAAAACTGATTGGTGAGGCTGTTGAAAATGTCAGGATCACCGAGATATGATCCGTTTTATTTGTTTTATTTATTATATTATACCGGTAATACCGGAGGGAGTGATATAAATGAATACTGAATTGTATTTCCCCAGAAGCGGCAGCTCTTTTGCGGAAACTTCAAGTAAAGATTTTGATAATAAAATCAAGCTTCTGTCTGATATCGATATCAATATAGTATACAAGACAGAAGTTAACCTTACAAAGGATAGTATTAAAGAGGCTCTTAAAGAAACTGCATCGGGTGATGACAAAATTGAGCTTGTAATGATTGCCGATGCCCTGAAAAGCAATTCTCAGGATGAAGCTCAGAGGATCTTTCAGGAACTTGAAATAAACGGTAAGATCAAAAAGATTTCCGCCGCAGATCCATCTGATAAAAAGTCATCTAACAACCGTAAAAGCAAAGAGAAAAAAAATAAACAGCCTATGGTAACCGTCCAGGCTTCTAATGCTCTGAAAATCGAGGATGCTGATGATCCTGAAATCATTGTCGAAGATAAACTTACACCTTCAGATACCGAGGATGATACTAATAAGATCGAAATTATCGGTCAGAAGAATTCGTTAACTGCTTATTCTGTTGAGTATAACGGAATGATGATAATTCTTCTCCCTACACAAAGCCTGGCCGAAATGGATTTTGGTTCGATCCTGTATAATATTTCAAACAGTATCGTTCATCCTCAGAAAAAGGATGCTTTCTGGAAACGCTTTATCCCATGCTCCGGTGATTCACCTTTTGACGTTATCAGAAAAGTTATTCTCATGCTCGCTATCTGTACGTTCATAGTATCTTCATGTATGCTCGTCAATATTCTTGTCATCAGACCCGCAATTAATGATAATACTACAAAAAGTATCCGCGCACTTCTCGTTTCCGAGGAGGAAAGAGACGAAAATGGCAATACTATCGTAAAAAAACCTACTGATGGTTCTCAGGGCACACTGGTTGATTTCAGTAAGCTATTATCTGAAAACAAGGATACTGTCGGATGGGTTAAGGTACCTAATACAAAGATCGATTACGTTGTAGTTCAGCCGCCTGAGAATGAGGATCCTGAATACTATCTTTATAGGGACTTCTACGGTAACTATGATAATTACGGCACTGTTTTCCTCGATTACAGAAGCAAGCTTGATTCAAAGAATCTTGTTATGCACGGACACCATATGCAGGACGGCAGAATGTTCGCTAATCTTAAGTACTTTGAAGATATCGACTTCTATAAAAAGAACCCTGTATTTACATTTAACACTATATACGAAAAAGCTGACTGGAAAATTATCTCAATTTTCAAAACAAATACTCTCGATTATCAAGGCGACTTCTTTAACTACCTGAGAGGTGATTTTGACAACGACTACGATTTCCTTAATTTCGTTTATCAGGTTCGTGAACGCTCGATCATAGACTGCCCGGTTGATGTTAACGAAAACGATACACTTGCTACTCTTTCAACCTGTACCTATGATTTTTCAGAATTCAGACTTGTTGTAGTTGCAAGAAAGATCAGAGACGGCGAAAACACTTCGGTCGATGTTTCAAAAGCCGCTAAAAACCCTGATCCGCTTTATCCCGATATCTGGTATAATACCTACGGCGGTTCAAAACCGGATGTTACAAGCTTCCAGGAAGCCTATAACGATAAAAAAATAACATGGTATGACGGCAAACAGAATAAATTCTCTGAAAAAGACGATGAGGAACTTGTTAAAGTCCTTAAACAGGGAAAGAGTAATGCCATAAAGAAACTGAAAGAATTTATTAATACTCATAAATATGCAAAACAGGAAAAAGAACAGCTTGAGGATCTGCTTAAACAGTATACTGAGCTGATTAATAATGCCAAGAGCGGTACAGAAGTTAATCAGCTTTACGATAATGCTATTGAACAGTTCAAGGAGTTCAAAACAGAAAGTCAGGTAAATTCCGAAAAAGAAGCTTCTGAAAAGGAGGCTTCCGAGCAGGATCTTAAATCCAAAAAGGAAAGCGCTAAGGTTGAGATGCATAACTCTATAGCCGGCAACAGCTACAGGGTCAGCGAACTGGATACGGTCAATTCCATTCTTGATGAATACAATAAGAAAATCGATAATGCCAAGAATGTAAACGAGGTCAATGATATCAAAAAAGAAGGTATCAATAAGCTTTTGGATATCAAAACAGACAATGATCTAAGATCAGAAGAATCATCAAAGAAGGCCGAAGAAAGTAAGAAACAGGAATCTTCAAGGCAGGCTGAGGAATCAAGAAAAGCTGAAGAATCCAGAAAAGCCGAAGAATCCAGAAAGGCCGAAGAATCCAGAAAGGCCGAGGAATCAAGAAAGGCAGAAGAATCCAGAAATGCTGAGCAGGAAAAGGCAAAGCTTAATGAAAGCAAATCCTCTGCGCTGAATGAGATCCGCAACTACCTTGACAAGAGTAATTATAAGGCTGCTCAACAGGCTGAGATCAATTCAATTATAAACGACTATAGTTCATCAGTAAATTCTGCATCAAGCATTGAAGAAGTAAATTCGATCCTTAGCAATGCCAAGGATGCGCTTGACAATGTATCGACAGCTTCTGAGATAGACAACGAAAACTCAAGACTCGCCGAAGAATCAAGGAAGGCTAATGAGGAAGCTGTAAACACTGCAAGAGAAAATGCGCTTGCTCTTATTAATTCTTATGTTGACAAGAGCAATTACTACAGCGCTCAGCAGTCTGAAATCGATAGTATCATAAGCTCGTACACCTCGGCAATCTCCGATTCAACATCGGTAGATGATATAAATGCTCTCGTTAATTCAACAGAGGCAGAGCTTGACGGAGTTCTTACTAAATCTCAGGTAGATTCAAACTCACCCGGCAATGATTCCGGCAACAATGAAACTCAGCAGGATACGGGGGATTAATACTTGAAATATGAAATTATTTTCTACCGTTCAGGTAAAACTGCCGGGCTCCAGAATGATCTGGACTCGGCACTCTCCCCTGCTTCTCTTGAATTAGATAATGCCTGTGCAGCTATTTCTCCTAAGGAGCTTTCAGAAGAGCTTTCCGCTGCATTAAAACGAACCAAACTTGTCTTTATTATCGGCGGTTTCGATGACAGCAGCGAAAGTACAGACATGATCCTAAAAAAAATACTCCGTTCCAGGAACGGCAGTATTCAAACCAAATCATTTTTTAATGGCAGTTCAAATTGTTCAGCTAAAACTATCGGACAGCAAACGATTATTCTTCTTTCAGATGATATTGTCTTTACAGAAGAATTCAGAAATAAGCTCTCGGTTTTTCTTGCTGAACAATATGATCTCAATATAAGAAATGAATCCTCTGTTTCTACAGATGACACAGTAAAGGAGCTTGATAGAGAAATGTCAAGTATTAATCGTGTTAAGGTCGCTTCAAAGGGCAGTACCGCTGAAAAAAGAAATAAAAAAAAGCTCAATGCTTTGAAAATTTGTATTTTTATTCTTCTCCTGCTTGCCGCGGCTCAGCTTTCCGCTGCTGCATATCTCTACTTTACTCAGATGTAATGGCTTTTTTCTGATATGATAGAAAATTAATAATGCCGTCTTTCGTCTTATCTGCAAATGCAGAAATAAACGAAAGACGGCTTTTTTTATCAGCGTATTACTGTAACCTTACAGCTTGCTTCCTTGCCGTTATATGTCCTGACAGTTACATAAGAAACACCCGGATATATTGCTTTAAAGCTGCCTGTCCAGTTTGTTTTCGTCATTGCCACAACATTATTATTACTCGAGCGGAAGGTCCTTAATGCACACCCGGAATTACCCACGCTTGCGCTAAGTGTAGCGCTCTGCCCTACTTTAAGTGTAAGCGAGGTTTTATTCAGGGTCACCTTTGTCGGCGCTGCCTTTACTGTTACCTTACATGTAGATTCTTTACCATTATAGCTGCGGACCGTAACATATGCTATTCCAGGCTTTACGCCTACAAAATCTCCCTGCCAATCAGTGCGCGTCATTTTTACGACTGAACTGTTGCTTGTGCGGTATGTTCTTTTGGAACATGCTGCGCCATCATTTACTCCTGATCCTATAGTGTATTTCTCTCCGACTCCTATCGTAAGTATACCCTTTGTAAGAGTGATTTTTGTTGGCGCGTTCTTTATTGTAAACTTACAAGATCTTTCCTTTCCTGCTGCTGTCCTTATCGTTACCCAGGCTGTTCCTGTTCCTACAGCTTTAACATTACCTTTCTGATCTACCGTTACTATTTTAGAATCTGATGTTCGCCATGAAACTCCGGAGGCCGAACATTTCAGCACGGCTGTTTCACCCTTTCCGAGCGACATTCCGCTGCTACTGAGCGTTAATGCTGTACCTGTTCGGATATTTATATTGCTGCACTTATCGTTATAATTGATACCGGATCCTCTGAAAGCTTTCGTATTATACGTATCATTATCTATTATATCGATATTCTTTGATGCAATACAGTAAATACCGTAATCACCGCAGTTTTTTACAATATTTCCCGTAACCTTTATATCCTGCGTCATTGACAGATCTATGCCGAATGATCCGCACCCGTCAATCGTATTTCCGGTTATCTGCGAATCCTTACATTGTCTTTTTGAAGCAGTCGCCGTTTCATCCGGACCCGGAATCAGAAAGATTCCTATTTCTTTACAATTCTTAAAAGTACAGTTCTGAATCGTTGTGGAGGATGATGCAGAGTTATGTATTCCATTAGTACCTATATTTGTAAAACTCGTTTTATACACTACAGTATTTGTACACAGATTAATTACCATTCCGTAATTATCCGTCCCGTTTACTGTGTTCCCTTCATATGTTTTACCGTTATACTTATATGCTTTTCCGACATTCGTACCGCTCGAACTCATTATCATAATTCCACAGCCCGACCTCGATGCTCCTCTTGTATCATCATAATCAAGATCACTATTAAATCTGACGTTTTTAACTGTATTTCCGCTTACCAGTGCATTCGTACACTCTACGCATTTAAGTCCGTCACCGTGTGTTTTATTGGCACTATTCCCCAATAGCTTACTTCTCTCAGATAAATAGACACATATTGCATGTCCGGATATTTCATTAAACACATTTCCCGCAGCTATAAAATCCGCTGATTTATACACATACACTGCCTGTTGGGATGATTTGATATCATTAAAGTGGCAGTTTATTACTTTTGCATTATCAGTACAGTATACAAACAAGCATCCTTCATTATCTGTACCGCCGCCTGTCACTGTCACAGAATCAAACATTATGCTTTTACTTGAGCTTATCTTTGCAAACTGGGAATTATTACCCAGATTCCATGTACCTCCCTTAAAGGTTATGTTTTCCGCCTTACATGGATTAAGAACAATATCAGCGTTTCCGCTGATCACCGCACCGGTCGCATCAACAGTTATACCCTTTTTGTTATAGAATGTTATCATACTGTCAAGTTTAAAACTCCCCACAAGCTTTATCGTTGAACCGGCTGCCGCGTTATTGACAGCAGACTGTACATCCACACTTCCTGCTCCGTCCTTTGAATTTACTGTAATCACAGTTCCGCTCTCTGCTGCCTGTACACGAATCACAGGCATAACATTCCCCGTTTCATCGAACGGGATTCCTGTAAGGCAGGAAAATGAAAGTATTGCCGCAAAAACTGCTACGATGGTTTTATTTATTTTCATTTTTATTTCTCCTCCAGTGTAATACGTAGTGCTGTCAGCTTTGCTTTCTTTAATCAAAAGCCAACATCCTATAATCAGAAACATATTTCTGAACATCTTAATTATAGTGCACTTAAACAAAATTGTCAATTCCTGCAGCCCTGCGGCGGTGGCTCTTTTTGCCTCCGGTTCTGAATCTAAAAACTGCTTTGCCAATTATAATTTTACACTTAGCTGTGTTCCTCTTTCCGGTGCTTTTGTTGGGGCGCTGGGTCTCGCCTGCCGGCTCGGTCGGCGCTGCTGCTGCGCAGCGGTGTCCACCGGACACCCG
>CACYDC010000293.1 GCA_902773025.1 uncultured Ruminococcus sp. | reverse complement strand
TGAGAGGGCACGGGTGTCCTGTGGACACCGCTGCGCAGCAGCAGCGCCGACCGAGCCGGCAGGCGAGACCCGGGGGACATACTTTGCGGTTATAGCTTTTATTCATATTCACACTATCTCCTTTCGGCTCATAGTATGTAATTACAGAGTCATGAAAGGAGTTTTTTTATGGATGTTATAAAACAACTGCAAAAATCCGATTTTTTTATTCAGCCTTTACCAAAGGATACTGCTCTTGCGATGGCTTATGTGCCTTTTCAGAACGCTGACAAGCTTTATTCTCCTGAGCAGGCTCTCAGAATGGGAACGCTTTTCCCTGAATTGAATCTCCCTTTTGATCCTGACTGCATTACAGGAGGTATCGTAAATGACTGAAAGAGAACGTATGCTTTCGCGTCTTACTTCTATTGAATTTGCTTCACATGAGCTTCATATATATCTTGACACTCATCCCGATGATAAATCTGCCGGTGATGCTGTGCAAAAATATGACAGACAGGCTGCTTTGCTGCGTGAAGAATTTGAAAATAAATTCGGACCGCTCACTGCCGGTGATGACGGTAATCGCTGGGCCTGGATTGCTGATCCCTGGCCCTGGGACAATCAGGAGGGCTGACAATGTTTGTTTATGAAAAAAAACTGCAATACCCCGTTAATATAAAGCAGACTAATCCCAGACTCGCTAAAATTATTATTTCTCAATATGGCGGTCCGCAGTGCAAAAAGATATAGTTTTCAGATATAAAAATAAATCTCTATGTCTTTATTCTTTTTATAATAAACTATTCGTTCAACAATAGATTTAAGCAGAGAGTTTTTTGTGCTTTCCGGAACGGCAGGAGAGTAGAGTGTCGGCAAAATGGATATGATACGGTTCTGCATTTCCGCCCTTTTAGTTTTTTCGTCTGCGCTGCTTGTTGATTCTTTAAGTCTTTGCTGCAATTCCTCAAGCCTGGTCATTATCTTCGAACGCGCTTCTTTATATTCCGGGAGGGTGTATACTTCTGATTCGTATGCATCTCTTATGCGCTCCAGCTTACGTTTTTCCCTGGATATCATGGCGGAAAGGTTTTCGCTGTCGGGCACTGTGACCTTTGGCATGATATGCAGGCGGAAATCTCCTGTTGCACCAGAACGTTCCATGGCTGATAATACTGCATCGTTTATTTTTCGCAGTGTAATGCTGTGGGATATATTACACTTTCCGTGCGCATAAGAATAGCATTGCAGCGAAGTGTGATTTGAACTGCGTGTGAGGGTCGCTCCGCAGGCTGAGCAGCGGCATAGTCCTTGCAGCATGAAGGGCTCCTTCGGGTCGGAGTGACGCATATATTTGGTTTTGGGCACAGCTGCAAGCTTCTCCTGTGCCATTTCCCAGAGGGAAATATCAATGAGATGCTCGTGTGTACCGTCGATTATCATTGCATCATTATTTTCAAGTCTGTAATTGGCTTTTCCTGTCGGGGTCCAACGAATCTTCCCGATATAAACAGGGTTTTGCAGGATATATTTTATTGTGCGGTTTTCGAACAGATTACCCCGGCGTGTTCTGTAGCCTGAATCATTCATATCAGCAGCAATTGTCCGTATACCTTTACCGTTGACGAAATCAGCAAAAATACGCTGTACAGCAGGTGCAGTTTCAGGGTCCGGGACGTAGGTACCGTCCTTTATATCATAGCCGAAGGAAGGGATTGAAACTGCTTCGCCTCGACTTGCTTTCTCGGTCATACCGCGCTTTACTTCTTCGGAAAGGTTGATGCTGTAATACTCGTCCATAGCCTCGATCAGTGCTTCGATCAGGACGGACATCTTATCATCGCCGGTATTTTCCGAAATGGAAATGACATCTATTCCGCATTGTTTACGAAGCATTGATTTATACACAATACTGTCCTCACGGTTGCGGGCGAAACGGCTGAATTTCCACAGAAGTATGGCATCGAAGGGCTTTGGTTTCTGCTTTGCCGTACCGATCATTCTGTTAAAGGCGGCACGCTTGGCGGTGTGTCGGCCTGAGATGCCCTCGTCCACGAAGATAAATTCATCGGGCAAAATATATTCGTTGCGTTTGGCATACTCGCGGATCTTCTCAAGCTGAGAAGCGGGGGAGTACTCGATCTGATCATCGGTAGAAACGCGAATATATGCGGCGGCGGTTTTCATTGCAATCTCTCCTTAATATATTGATTTTCAGAGCGAATATTGCTATAATAGAACTTGCGATGGTTCAAGTAGAGATATTCGGCTCATTTCCCTGTCGGTGCGCCAACACCGGCGGGGGCAATTTTTTGTTATGCATTTTGAATATTTAACTCAGTTTTTAATGCTTTTTGAAGAACTTGTGAGAAATTGATTTTGTTTGCAACGGCAATATCATTTAACCAAGACGGAATGGTAAGTGTCTTTTTAACGGATTTTTCAAAATGCGTTTTTGCGTATTCTTCAACATCTACTGTAACCATA
>CACYDC010000292.1 GCA_902773025.1 uncultured Ruminococcus sp. | reverse complement strand
TCATCAGCGGCGTTGCAGCTTTCTGTAAAACGGCAGGCGCACTGTAAAAATTCCAGGTTATTATAGTTTTTCCAGGCAATAATATCATCTTCATGAACACAGTACAGAGGACGAATAAGCTCCATACCTTCAAAATTAGTGCTGTGAAGCTTTGGAATCATACCTTGAAGCTGAGAGCCGTAGAACATCGCCATAACGGTAGTTTCGATAACATCGGAAAAATGGTGTCCCAAAGCAATTTTATTACAGCCGAGTTCTTTTGCTTTGCTGTACAGATGACCTCGGCGCATTCTTGCGCAAAGGTAACACGGATAGCGATCTGTCTTATTAGCTACGTCGAAAATATTGGTTTCAAAAATCGTTAGCGGTATTTCGAGCAATTCAGCATTACTTTCTATCTTCATTCTGTTTTTCGGGCTGTATCCTGGGTCCATTACCAGGAAAACAAGCTCAAACGGAACTTCGCTGAAGCGCTGCAAAAGCTGCATTAGCTTAGCCATTAGCATAGAATCCTTTCCGCCTGAAATACAAACAGCAATTTTGTCATTTCTTTGAATCAGCTCATAATCCTTAACGGCTTTAACAAAATTATTCCATATTTGTTTTCGGTATTTTTTTGTTATGCTTTTTTCAACAGTTTGATTGTATGTCAGTGTTCTGCTCATATTATTCATCTCCTCAGACCTCTATCACGCAATGCGGATTATCCATGAAATCCAACTTCAAATATCATCTATCACCTATCACTACGATAGGTTTATATTATCACATTGCCCTAATTTTGTCAATCTCCCCTCAACGCCGGGCATGCGCCCGGTGGCAGTTCCGGTCGGGTTTTGATGTGACGATTAATTGCTCTCCGCGCCGGCAGTTGGTTGCTTACTAATATTTTACACTGACAGTGTTAGTATGGAGGTTGATATTCGTGGTGAGATGTGGTAGAATAGTGAGGAAAAATAAAGAGGGAGTGTTCGTGTGAAAATACTATTCGTTTGTACCGGTAATACGTGCCGCAGTCCGATGGCACAGTACCTGTTTGAAGAAGAAATGAAAAAACGCGGTGTTTCGTGCGAGTGCAGAAGCGCCGGCCTTGCTACCTTTACCGGAAATCCTGCTTCAGATCTCGCCGTTGCCGTTATGAGGGAAATCAATATTGATATCTCCGGCTTTCGTTCGACGAGTATTCGCTCAGTTCTTGCAGAGGTATTCGACCTATATGTACCAATGACCTATAACCATGCTCATGCGCTTCTTGAACTTGGAATAGGTAAAAAGAAAATATATCTTTTCGATAAAGATGTTATAGACCCATATGGCGGCAATATTGAGTTTTATCGCAAAACACGCGATGATCTTATACCAAAGCTTCGCAGACTTGCGGTATTTGTCGAGCAGAATTACGCCGGTAGTGAATCATGAGCAGCAGTATTAGTATAGAACCAATGAAACAAGACCATATCCCCGGTCTTGTAAAAATCGAGAACGCTTGCTTTTCCCGTCCATGGACACATGACGGCTTTGCAGCGGAATTGGACAGCAGTACGGCAAATTTTTATGTTGCTTTGTCAGACGGCGTTCCTGTGGGGTATATTGGTTTTCAAGCCGTCCTTGATGAAGGATATGTCGATAATATTGCCGTTCTGCCTGAATACAGACGTAGGGGTATTGCAAAAAAGCTGATGGAAACTGCTTTTGAACGCTGCGCAGTTCTTGGATTGTCCTTTTTGTCTTTAGAGGTCAGAAAAAGCAATGCCGCCGCTATTGCTCTGTATGAATCGTATCAGTTTAAAACAGAAGGAATACGCAAAAATTTTTACTCCGCACCACGCGAAGATGCTCTGATGATGACCGCACGATATAGGTAGGGTGTAAATGGACTGAACAGCCTGCGGCGTGGAGATAAACCAACTGTCACAAAATATTATTCACTCACAGTAAAATAAAATCGGAACAGCCGCCGGGTGTATATCCGTCCCGGTATGAAAGGTTGATTGTTATGGAAAAATCAGATCTGAAT
>CACYDC010000291.1 GCA_902773025.1 uncultured Ruminococcus sp. | reverse complement strand
TTTTCCATAATTCACCATCAGAACAACATCAGATATTCAGGATCAAAGCTTAATGAACCGTACATATTTACCGGAGCCTCAACGGAGGTTTCCTCACCTCCGTTTGAATTCTCCGAACCATTTCCATCTTCCGATGTACGATGCGGAGCAGCTTCGATTGCCTGCTGCGCCTCAATATCAAGATTCATTATCTCATCACTGGTAGTTGCTGCATTAATCTTTCCAGTATATTCACTGACAATTTTCTTCGCATTTTCGTATTCCTCATCAGAATAATAATACTTATTCATATAATTTGTTATCTCGTTGATCGCAGCCTGTTTTTCAGCTGTCAGATCATCCTGAGATGACTGCTGCGGAGTAGTATTGCCAACTTCATCGATATCTGCTTTTGCAAGTGTAACTTCCTCGGCAATCTCATCTTCATAATTAAGGTCATTTATATTTTGTTTTGCTACATCAATGATATGTTTTATCTTATCCTGATCGGCAGCCGGATATGTTGAAATATCAACATAATTCTCGATCTCGCTTATTGCCTCGCTTCTGATATCTTCTATCGTCTTTGGTTCTTCAGGCGAATCATCATTTGAGGATTCAGTCGGTTCCTGCGAAGATTGTTCCTTATCAATAGCATCGATCTGTACTTCTGCTTTTGAAAGCTCATCCTTGATCTCATCGACAGTTTCAAGCTTAAGTAGCTTTTCTCTGGATTTGTTCATAATATCCTGTATCTTTTTCCAGTTTTCTGTACTATAAGAATCTCTGTAAGCATATCCGTTCAATTCAGAAATTGCCTTTGCCCTTACTTCATCAACTGTCGGCCCCTCCGTCTTTTCGATCTTATAGCTTGAATCGATAAACGTCCTTGTAACCTTTTTCTCCTTGAAATCAAATACATATTCGGCATATCTCTTATTCTTATAAGAACCTCCGTTGTCTATATATACCGTTACAGTTTTCTTGCCGTTTTTAGCATCCTTAGGTTTAAGCTCAACATTAACCTTAAGTCCCTTTGCCGGACGACCTGAATATGAATCTGTTTCTTTTCCATCAACAAATATCGTTACAGTGATCTCTGCATCTTCGCCCTCAGGAAGCTCGACCTCCTGTACAAGACTATTCTGTTGTCTGCTTGCATCGCTGACCTGTATAGTTATCAGTGAACCCTTTGTAAGCTTATTACCTGCAAGGGGATCCGTTGCTACAACGAGTCCTTCACTTTTTGCGCTTGCAACAGTTGTCTTTTTAGTTGTAAAGCCCTGAGCTTCAAGGGTCGATTTTGCCCTGTCATACGTCATATCGGTAACATCAGGCACCTCTACTTTTTCTGTTGCCGGGCCGTCACTGACAATGAGCGTAATATTTGTTGCGATCTCCTGAACCGTACCCTCCTGGGGCGCGCAGTCGATCACATATCCCTTTGCGACCTCTGTACTGTTTACTCTTGCGACAGTATAATTGAAGTACTTATCCTGAAGCTTGATGATAGCATCCTGTTCAGCATAATTCTTAAGCTTCGGGACCTGAGTAGTCGTACTCTTGCTGTTTATTACAAGCTTGATAGTCGCATCCTTCTTGACCTGCTTTGAACCTGCCTCAGGGTCCTGAGAAAGCACAACATTCATCGGCTTATCATCCTGATAATCTGCGCTGATCTCATATTTGAACTTATATGTCTTATCCTTCTGAAGCTCATCATACATCATTCCAACGAACTGTGGTACATCGACATCCTCTGTTTTGCTTGCCTTCATGTTATTATTAACCATCATGTATATCATAAGACCTATCGCAGCAAGCAGCATAAGCGTCACAAGGACAGTTATCCATTTTACTATCGTTTTGGATACATTTCCCGTCACTTCATCATCATAATTATTATATGAATCCTCATATGCCGGTTCAGGCTGAGCCACAGGCATTTTGTTTATAGAGTCAACATACTTTGTCGGTGTTTCATCAACAAAATAGCTGTATCTGAATTTAACTGACGGATTATGTCTGAATATTTCGATCGCATCGAGCATTTCCTTTGCCGACGCATAGCGCTGTCCCGGATCCTTACGCATTGCCTTGAGGGTGATCTCCTCTATTCCCTCAGGAATTTTGTCGTTGATCTCACGAAGCGGCTTAGGATCGTTCTGCATCTGCATAATCGCAACCGACACTGCGCTGTCAGCTTCAAACGGAAGCTTTCCTGTCAGCATTTCATAAAGCATTACGCCTACCGAATAGATATCAGCCTTACCGTCGGTGTTATCTCCTCTTGCCTGCTCGGGAGCAATATAATGCACTGAACCGATAGCCTTATCAGTCATTGTGCGTGTTTCATTATCAGAAAACCTTGCTATACCAAAATCAGTAACCTTTATTGTACCGTCCTGAAGAAGCATGATATTCTGCGGCTTCATATCTCTGTGCACAATACCCTTTTCATGCGCATGCTGCAAAGCCTGAAGAATCTGAACTGTGAAATGTACGGCTTCCTTCCACGGTATCACACGCTGATGACTTATATATTCCTTCAGTGTTATTCCGTCAATATACTCCATTACGATATACTGAATTTTATCGCCGAAGCTTACGTCATTGACCTTAACTATATTAGGATGTGAAAGCACAGCTATTGCCTTGCTCTCATTTTTGAAGCGTCTGATGAACTCACTGTTTCCAAGAAATTCATCCTTGAGTATCTTTATCGCAACGGTAGTATCATCGACCGTGTCATATGCCTTATAGACCATTGCCATGCCGCCGACACCGATCAACTCCTGTATCTCATAGCGGCCGTCAAGCCTTTTTCCGGTATATTTATCCACTAATTAAAACTCCTTTCAAGCTTTCCTTCTGCGCTGTCTGCACACAGTCCATCCTCTTTAACAGCTTTGCTTTCAACAAGCAAAGGCAAGCCTTAGGCTTGCTGCGGTTTTATTTTTTATTTGTTTCTTTATCAATTTGAAATCACGACAACGGTAATATTATCACTGCCGCCGCTTCGCTTTGAAAAATCGACAAGCTTTTCTGTCAGTTCTTCGCATTTGTTATATCTGATAAACTCAAGCAATTCATCATCACTTACATAATTTGACATTCCGTCAGTACAAAGAACCAGCCTTGCGCCGTCCTCAAATTCAACTGTATTATAATCAGTCCTCAGAGTAGGTTCCGTTCCGAGGGCTCTTGTTATCATATTTCGATGCGGATGCTGACGCGCCTGTTCACGGGTTATTTCTCCCATATCAACAAGCTGCTGCACCATTGAATGATCAGTTGTGACCTGTCTTACGCCCTCATCACTGCAAATATAAGCGCGGCTGTCGCCTGCGTGGACTATATGGGCCCTTTGCTTTTTCACGACAGCGCACACGACTGTTGTTCCCATGCCTTCAAGCCCTGCTACATGTCTTGATATCTCATAAACTGCTCTGTTCGCATATTCAACTGACAGCTGCATCAGGCTCCGCAGTTCCTCAGGTGTCATATCCTCACGGTATCCGCTTTTCAGCGTTTCGGAAATATTCTCAGCCGCAACACGGCTTGCCGTACTTCCGCCATTAGCTCCTCCCATACCGTCACACACGATTGCCCATACGGCTCCGTCGGTGAACACACCAGTCATGCAGTAATCCTGGTTTGAAGACCTTTTCATACCTATATCACTTTGTGAATATATATTCATGTGCTGTTCTCCTCCTTTACCTCACCCAGACTTTGACGCCTGAGCTGTCCGCATGAAGCATTTATATCACTTCCGAGTGTTCTCCTGACTGTTGCGGTTATTCCGCGCTCAGCCAGTATATCAATAAATCTTTTCATTCTGTCTCTTTTACTCTTCTTATATCCTGTACCGCCTACAGTATTGACAGGTATCAGATTAACATGAGCGATAATACCCTTTAATTTTTCACCAAGCTCCTTTGCGCATCCGTCGCTGTCGTTAATACCGTCGATCATAGCATATTCGAAAGATATCCTTCTCCCTGTATTTTTACAATAATATCTGCAAGCTTCCAGAAGCTGATTGATATTATATTTTCTGTTTACGGGCATCGTCCTGCTTCGTATCTGATCATTTGGTGCATGAAGCGACACCGACAATGTCAGCTGAAGCTTCATATCTGCCAGCTCATATATCCTTGGCACAATTCCGCATGTTGATAGAGAGATATGCCTCATCCCGACATTCATACCGTGTTCATTACTTACAAGTCTTAAAAACCTCATCACATTATCAAAATTATCAAGAGGCTCACCCATACCCATAAGAACAATATTGGATATTCTGATATTATTATCCTTTTGTTCCGCCTGAAGCTGCGCAAGCATTTCAGAGGCAGTAAGATTTCTTGAGAAACCGCTTTTCCCTGTTGCGCAGAAGGAACAACCCATTTTGCAGCCAACCTGTGTTGAGATACAGCTTGTATATCCATGATGATATTTCATCAGAACAGATTCAACTGTTTCACCGTCTGCAAAAGAAAACAGATATTTCTCTGTACCATCATAAGACGAAATTAATTTTTTTTCAATAGCTGCGTTTGAGATATAGCAGTTTTCTACAAGTTTTTGTCTTAATTCCTTAGAAATATTAGTCATTTCATCAAAGGATTTTACACCTTCATGCAGCCATTTGAAGATTTGTGAAGCCCTGTAACCTTGCTCACCCATACCGATAAGCATATCTTTTATTTCTTCTTCGTACATAGACTTGATATCGGTCAGCAAAAGCTTCACTTCCTTTTAATTATACTTATGAAGAACCCATCATTGCCGCCATCCTGCGGAAACAATGTAAGCTCATTATCAGGTTCCGTTATTTTCCTTGTCATTTTCTCCGGAAGAACAATTGTATACGGTTCAAAATCGTCATGCTCTTCAAGAAACCTTCTGACATTTTCCCCGTTTTCCGAAGGATTAAGAGTGCACGTTGAATATATCAGCAAGCCGCCTCTTTTAAGCGCTTTTGCACAGTTGCAAAGTATATCATACTGTAGCTGAGGCAAGACATCAAGACCAAGATCCTTTTTATATCTCAGCTCAGGTTTTCTTCTTATTATTCCCAGACCTGAACACGGAACATCGCACAAGATCCTGTCTGCCTCCGAAAAATCGCCATAGGAAGACGCATCCGCTGCCAATGTCTCGATAATATCTATTCCGAGTCTTGCAGCTCCGCTGCTGACAAGGCTCAGTCTGTGTTCATACAGATCACAGCTTATTATTCTTCCTTTATTCTTCATAAGCTCTGCGATCGTAAATGATTTCCCGCCCGGCGCGGCACAGGCATCAATCACAGTATTACCCGGCTCAGGCTGCAATAAACTGCAGCAGAGCTGAGATGCCTCATCCTGAATATGAAACAGACCCTGACGATATGCTTCGAGGTCTTCGACAGCGCCTGTCGAATTTAACGAAATACATTCCTCGGACAATCTGTTACATTCGGATATTACACCTTCATCATTAAGTAAAGCAATCAGCTTGTCCGGCGTAGTTTTTAAAGTATTAACTCTTGCGCTGAGCGGAGGTCTGCCGTTCAGTGCGGAAAGTATTTCTAATGTTATTTCGTCACCATAACATTCGCGCCATAGCTTGATAATCGGCTCCGGACAGGAATACTTTATAGAATAATACTTATTTTTTCCCTTTTTCTTCTCAGGCAGCGCTATCCTGCCGGCTCTTGCCGCTGCCCTCAACACTGCATTTACAAAGCCTGTGAAATTGTTAAGTCTATTAGCTTTACACAGCTTGACGCTTTCATTAACAGCTGCCGAATCCGGCACACTGTTCATAAACAATATCTGATACAAGCCCATCCTGAGAATAATAAGCAAAGCCGGATCAAGCTTATTGATCGGTTTGTCCGAATACTGTGAAAGATTATAATCCAGCAGAAGCTTTCTCTCAAGCACCCCATAAAAAAGAGCGGATATAAATGCACGGTTTCTCTGTTCAACATCAAAATCCGAAAGTATATTGTCCAGAACAATGTTTGAATATGACCTTTCAAGATCAACACTGACAAGCGCCTGAAATGCAATTTGTCTTGCAGAAATTCCCATATTTTTCTCCTTACGAAAAACGAAGCGATCCTGCATCAGTAATATGCAGTCCATTAACAAAAGACTTTGAATCCATTCTTTTTTTTCCTTCAGGCTGAAGCTCGGTAATCTCTAATGCTCCTTCGCCGCAGGCTACTATCAACGGATTCAAGGAAATAACACTTCCTGGTTCCCCTTTACCCTCAGCTAAAAGTGTACGGTGTATTTTTATTTTTTTGCCATTAAGCACTGCGGTTGCGCTCGGCCAGGAATTAAGACCTCTGACCTGATTATGGATATGAGCAGCAGATCCGGTAAAATCAATCACAGACATATCTTTTGTAAGCTTTCCGACATGGGTCGCCTTTGATTCATCTTGTTTTTCCCGTGCAAGTGTTCCGTCAGCCGCGGCGTGTACTACTTTTACTATCAGTTCAGCTCCCATTTCGGACAATCTGTCATGCAGCTCATCGGCTGTTTCATTTTCACCTATTTCAGTTTCGGCTTTCATCAGTATATCGCCTGTGTCTATACCGATATCCATACATTGTGCAGTAATACCCGTAACCTTGCATCCGTCAAGGACTGCCTGCTGAATGGGAGCCGCGCCCCTGTACTGCGGCAAAAGCGACGCGTGGATATTAACACAGCCGTATTCCGGCAAATCTATTATCTCTTTTGTCAGTATTTTGCCATACGCCACAACAACTATCATTTCTGGTGCAAGACCCTTAAGTATTTCCAAAATCTGTTCATCTTTTAATGAAGAAGGTTGGTATACCTTTATATTATTTTCCAGCGCAAGGACCTTTATAGGCGGGGGTGTCATTGTATAGCCTCTGCCCTTGGGCTTATCCGGCTGAGTGAACACACCCACTATTTCATTTCCGTCCTTAATCAGGCTATTCAGACACGGCACAGCGAAATCAGGCGTTCCCATAAACACAATTTTCATTATTATCCTCCGGAATACATAGTAACTAATTGACAAATATTACTGCTTTTTTCTCGGTTTCTGCATTTTTAATTCATCAGGATCAATATTTCTGATCACGTGTTCTTTGAAAAGAATACCGTCAAGATGATCATTCTCATGACATACAGCCTTTGCAAGAAGACCTTCTGCATTTAGTGTAAACTGATCTCCGTATCTGTTCTGAGCGATAACCGTTACATTCATCGGACGTCTTGTTATACCGAATTCACCGGGGCATGACAGACAACCCTCGCTGCCCTCCTGTATACCCTTCGTCTTGGTTATTTTCGGATTAACAAACTCCATTTTTCCATCGCCTATATCTATTACAAATATTCTTCTAAGGATCCCGACCTGAGGTGCTGCCAGACCTACTCCCTCGCCTGAGATCATTGTTTCATACATATCGTCAAGCAGTGCGTGCAGCTTTTCGTCAAACTTTTCAACAGGTCTGCAAACCTTTGTAAGAACAGGATCTCCCTCTTTTACAATATTTCTGATAGCCATATAAATTACCTCCCGTATACGCTTTTGCTATGTACAAGCGATCACGTATAATTCTCTATATAATATTATCCGGATCAATATCCGCATAAGCAGTTACTGATGAAAACTTCCTGCAATTGCCGATATCTACAAGCAATGTCGTCAGCATTTCCCGGAACCTTCTTGAATTTTTGAATTTTATTATAATCCTGAAACGGTATTTTCCGCCTATTCTGGAAACCAATGCCGGACACGGACCCATAACACGAAGCGGCAAATCACTATAGCAGCTTTTTGCAAGTTCGGCAAGCTTATCGGAAAAATACATTGCAGCTTCACTTGTAAGCTTTCTGTCGTCGCCCGCAAAGGCTACCACTCCTATATCCGAAAAAGGAGGATACAGCATTGACCTTCTTAGTAATATTTCCGATTTAAAGAATTCATCGTAATTCTGAGCTGCCGCAAGCTCTATAATAGGATTTTCCGGCTCAAACGTCTGAATTACGGCACGGCCCTCAAGTCCGCCCCTGCCTGAGCGCCCCACAACCTGTGTCAGCAGAGAAAATGTCTTTTCATAACTGCGGAAATCATCACCGTGCATCATTCCGTCAGCGGAAAGTACCCCGACAAGTGTAACATTAGGAAAATCCAGTCCCTTTGCTACCATTTGTGTACCGAGCATTATATCATATTCACCATTGCGGAATGATGCCAATTTTTTTTCATACGCATAACGCTGCATAGTCGAATCTGTATCGAGCCTTAGTATCTTAGCTTCCGGGAATAATTCATTTAATTCCTGTTCAGCCCTTTGAGTACCTGCTCCTGAATAACGCAGTCTGCGAGATTTACAATCGGGACAATTATCCGGAGCAGCTATGCTGTAACCGCAGTAATGACACATAAGACGATGATTAGCGCTATGATATGTCAGTGATATTGAACAATTCGGACAGGAAATAACTTTTCCGCATTCACGGCAGGCTATAAACGTATTATGACCTCTCCTGTTCAGAAGAATTATCGACTGTCTGCCATGCTGAAGATTATCATCAATTGCTTCAAGCAAAACAGAACTGTAACCGCTGTGATTCCCCTGCATTTGTTCCCTGTTCATATCCGCTATGATAACGTGCGGAAGCTGCGCGCGGCCATACCGCTCGCTCAATGTATCAAGAGAGTATCTGCCGCTTTTCGCGTAATAATAGCTTTCCACCGAAGGTGTTGCAGACGCAAGTATCAGCGGACAATTATTTTTCATGCAGCGGAATTTTGCCAGCTCTCTTGTATGAAATCTTGGAGAAGCAGCAGATTTATAGCTGTATTCCTGCTCCTCATCCATAACTATCAGACCAAGATTTTTTACGGGGGCAAATATTGCAGAACGTGTACCGACAGCAATATTTGATTCTCCGTTTTTTACTCTTTTCCATTGTTCAAGTCTTTCCCCAAGCGGCAGACCGCTGTAGAAAACCGATACTTTTTCACCGTACCTGGCCTTGAACCCTTCGAGCAGCTGAGGTGTGAGCGATATTTCAGGAACCATACATATGATACCTTTTCCGTCAGAATTCACCTTATCAATCAGTTTCATAAAAACAGATGTTTTTCCGCTCCCTGTAATTCCATAAAGCAAAGATACAGAAGCCTTTCCGCTTTTATATTTTTCTTCAACAGAACGATAAGCCCTCTGCTGCTGATTGGTAAGAATGATTTCTTCCGGCTTAACAGGAGCGCGTACTGCTTTTTCCTTCTTCGGTGGCTGAGCCTCAAAATATTCACAGATACCCTTTTTTACAAGATTATCCGTTACAGCAGCGCTTACACCTGTAAAATAGCAGATTTCCTTGACTGATGCAGGGCCTGTATCACTCAGAACACGCAGAACTGACTGCTGAGAAGGTGTAAATGTTTTGTCAGGGATATCTCCGCTCAGCTTTATCATTTTAACACTTGCATCATTAATTCGTTTTTTTATCGACTCGCTCCTTATAAGAGCATTTTTTCTGACAAGTCCCCTTAAAAGCTTTTCATTTACAGAAAGAAGCTTTTCCAACCTGTCCTGACGCACAGATGTTCTCCTTGCAGACAGATACTGTACTACAGAAGATTCCTCCTGACTGAGCTTTAAAAGTGAAATATCAGTTTCTTTATTAATCTGATAGCTGTATGTCAGCTTTACAGAAAGACCTGCCGGCAGCATCGCATAACAAGCATCAAAGTAAGTACAATAACAGCGTTCTCTCATAAACTGCGCAAGCGACAGCATTTCATCTGACATTATAGGTTCTGTATCAATAAGCTTATTAATACTTTTAAGACCCGCCGCATCAGCTGAGGTTTCAAGCCTCATAATAATACCCTGTCTGACACCGTTTCCGAAGCTTACCTTCACCCTGCATCCCGCAGACACTGCATTTCGCATATCTTCGGGTATTATATAAGAATACAATCTGTCAAAGCTGTAATTTGTTTTTTCTACGGCAACAGCCGCGATCAGAAATTCGTCAGTCATTTATATCCGGTTCAAGTATTGCATATTTATGATCCTTGAATTCGTCAACCGCAACAATAACCGGCTTGTCGCACACCTTACCCTTATCACTCTGCATATCGTCAGTGATTTCTCTCGCTCTTTTTGCCACAGCAATTGCAAGCGCATATTTACTCATTTTACCTGCAAAAATATCGTCAACAGACGGTCTTGTGTAATGATCATACATAGTGATTATCTCCTTTATGATTTATTAAAAGATTTGCGGTTATATATCAAAGCTGAACCTTTCGGCTCTGAGCTTTTCAGCGTTAATTATTGTTCTTACATCCTCAACACAGCTTTCCAAAGCTCCGTTCACTACAACATAGTCATAATTTTTTGCAAGCGGCAGCTCTTCTCCGGCTCTTGCCAGACGTCTGAGAATGTTTTCCTCGGATTCTGTACCGCGTCCACGAAGTCTTTTTTCAAGCACCTCCATTGACGGAGGCATTATAAATATGCTTACGCAGTCAGGCATAGACTTTTTTACCTTTTCACAGCCCTGAACCTCTATCTCAAGGATAACATCCTTACCTTCGGACTGCCACTGTTCAACAGGTTTTTTAGGTGATCCGTAGTAATTCTCAAGATACTTCGCATACTCTATAAATCCGTCCTGCGCTATCGTTTCCTCAAATTTTTCCCGGCTGAGGAAATAATATTCCACACCGTCCTGTTCAGTTCCTCTCGGCGCTCTTGTTGTAGCCGAAATAGAAAGTCTTATATTTTCATCCTTTATCAATTCCTTGACAACTGTTCCTTTTCCTGCTCCCGCAGGTCCGGATACAACAAGCAGAAGTCCCTTATTCTTCATTTTCTTCTTCCTCTCCATCCGTTCCGCTGATCCTGTGTGCCAGTGTTTCGGGTGATATTGCCGCAAGCACAACATGGCCGCTTTCCATCACTGCAACTGATTTTGTTTTTCGTCCGCAGGATGCATCTACAAGCAAATGTCTGTCGCGGGCATTTTGTATCAGACGCTTTACCGGCGCTGCATCAGGAGCTACTATTGTTACTACTTTTGATGCAGCAAGCATATTTCCATATCCGATATTTATCAACTGCATATTTCCCACTCCCGGTACCGCAGCTTGCAGCTTTATTCGATATTCTGCAATTGCTCTCTTATTTTCTCTATTTCAGCCTTTATTTCAACAACAAGGTGAGCAAGCTCGGCATTGCTGACTTTTGAACCTATTGTATTTGCTTCCCTGTTCATTTCCTGAACGATAAAGTCAAGCTTTCTGCCCACTGCTGCATTTCCGGACAGCATTTCACGAAGCTGATCAATATGGCTTCGCAATCTCACCGTTTCCTCATCTACAGCGGTTTTATCAGCAAATATTGCGGCCTCTGTAAGTATTCTCTGCGGATCAATTGTTGTATCTCCGAGAACCTCATTCAATCTTGCCAGCAGCTTATTTCGGTACTGTTCTACCGTTTGTGGTGATTTTTGTTCAACTTCCTCCACTATTGAAATTATGTTATCGCATCTGCTCAATATATCATCCCGGAGCTTTTCACCCTCACGCTCACGCATTTCTACAAATGCCTGCATTGCCATTCTTCCGGCCTGCTCTGTTATTGCACAAAGCTTTTCCTCATCCTCAGGGGCTTTCCTGACATTAAATATATCACTATACTTTGCAACGGATGAAACCGATATATCGTCTTTAAGCCCATATTGGTCACGAAGCTCACGCAAAGCATTTATATAGCCTGCCGCAAGTGAATGGTTTACGCTAACATCTGCCGCAACAGAATCATCAGCCTCGATCGATACGAATATATCTGCTTTACCCCTTGTTATATATTCAGATGCAATTTTTTTGATCGTTTCTTCAATAAATCCGCATCCGCGCGGTGTACGGCACTGAAATTCAAGATAACGGTGATTAACAGACTTTACTTCAAAGACAATTCTTCTACCGTCGATAATACCCTCGAAACGGCCGAATCCTGTCATGCTTTTTATCATAGAGATCATCTTCTTTTTTTATAATTAGGCACACTTCCCCATATACCTATTAACAACTTATTTTACCAGTTTTTATGGTACTTTGTCAATATCATAAGCAGCTTATAGCGAATATTTTTATTTTTTTCGGAAATTATAACATGTAACAGCTCTTAAAAGCTTTGCTTTCAACAAACAAAAGCAAGACGTAGACTTGCTTTGCGGTTATAATGGCAATAATTAGTCAGTAATTATTGCTTAAAAATCATGTGTGACTGTCATGGTGATTTTATGAAAAAGATTATTCGTGTTTTTTCTCTATTATTATCTGTAATCTGTCTGATTATTCTGATCTCAGGCAGCTTTGCTGCTTATCTTACACCTGATCGTATTACTGTAAGCAGCGACAGCAAAATAAGCTTCTGCAAATTTCCTATTTCTATGAATTACAGCGAAACCGCAGTTTATTCAGATGACAACAAATCTATTCATACTCCGGGAAAGCTTATGCTTTTCGGATCAATACCGCTAAAGGAAATCTCCGTCACTGTCAGCGACAGACTATATGCCATACCGGGAGGCGAGCCTTTTGGTATAAGGTTGTACACTGACGGTCTTGTTGTTTCAAAAACATCTGATATTCCTACCGCAGACGGCATATGTAATCCTTCAGCTGAAGCAGGAATAAAAACCGGCGATATTATCCTTTCTGTTTCGGGGAAAAAACTCCGGACCAATGAACAGCTTATGACTGAAGTAGAAAACAGCGGCGGAAATATAATATTTCTTGAATGTAAGCGCGGCGGAAAAAAATTCACTGCCGGCATTAGTCCGGTAAAGGACATACAGCTTGGACGTTATCGAATCGGACTATGGGTTCGCGACAGCTGCGCAGGCATAGGTACTGTTACCTTTACAGACGCTGATACAATGACATTCGCAGGACTCGGACATGGCATTACAGACAGCAGCAGCGGCAACATAATGCCTTTATCTGAGGGTGATATTGTAAAAGCAGATATTTCATCCGTGACAAAAAGCTATGGAGGGATGCCAGGTTCACTCGAAGGTTATTTCTCTGACGGTAAAGCTATAGGCAGTATCAGAGCTAACAGTGAATGTGGTTTGTACGGAATCCTTAAGGAAAAGCTGTCTGACGGAGAAAAGCTTCCAATAGCCTTTCGTCAGGAGGTTGTAAGGGGAAAGGCTCAGATAAGATGCACTGTTTCAGGATCAAAAGCGGAATATTTTGATATTGAAATTGAAGAAATAAGCTATAATAATGCCAATATTACAAAAAATATGGTAATAAAAATCACCGATGAACGGCTTCTGAGTAAAACCGGCGGTATTGTACAGGGCATGAGCGGTAGTCCTATCATACAAAACGGACGCATTGCCGGTGCTGTTACCCATGTTTTCATTAACGATCCCTCGCACGGTTATGCCATTTTCGCTGAAAATATGGCAGAATATAACAATGAACTGATACAGAAAACTTCTCGATAAACCCCTTAAAT
>CACYDC010000290.1 GCA_902773025.1 uncultured Ruminococcus sp. | reverse complement strand
TAATCGCAGCGGATGTGCTGCGCTGATAAAAACAGCTGAACTTCTGAAGGATAAAGAAATACGGAGCAAGGTGTCACTTGTATTTTCATCGCAGGAGGAAACCAATGAAAGCGGTGCAAAAACGGCCGCATTTGAGCTTTCACCTGATGAAGCAGTAGTTGTTGACGTAGGATTTGCAAGGCAGGAAGGTGTACCAAAGGATAAAAGCGGAGAGTTTGGCGGTGTAATAATCAGTATAGCGCCTGTTCTTTCAAAAGCCGTGACTGACAGACTTATAGGAGCAGCTGAAAAAAACGATATAAAGTATTATTTTGAAGTTGACGGCAGCAATACAGGCACAAATGCCGATGGTATAGCAATAACTAAAGGCGGAATACCTTGCGGTGTGCTTTCTGTTCCCGAAAAAAATATGCATACCCGAACAGAAATGGTATGCATAGATGATATTGACAGAACTGCTCAGGTACTGGTGACCTATATTACAGAAAGGGGGAACGGAAATGCTTGATACAGCTCTGATGAAAAAGCTTTGCACAGCCTGCGGGATATCAGGTGACGAAGACGAAGTAAGGGAATTGATCCTCGGGGAGATCAGATCATATGCTGATGAAATAACTGTTGATCCACTCGGAAATGTTATTGTGTTCAGAAAGGGAAAGGAAAGGCCTGCAAGAAAGCTGATGCTTTCAGCGCACATGGATGAGGTAGGGTTTATAGTTACGGATATACTTGATAATGGACTGCTTAAATTTGACAGTGTAGGCGGGATCAACGACAGCGCAGCATTTGCGAAGCAGGTGCTTGTCGGTAAGTCAAAGCTGCCCGGAGTAATATGCTGCAAACCTGTGCATATGCTCAAATCTGATGAAAAGGGTAAAAGTCCGGAGATATCCTCACTTTCGATAGACATAGGAGCAAAAACAAAAGACGAAGCCATGAAATACGTAAAATATGGAGATAGTATTGTTTTTGACAGTTTCTATGAGAATAAACACGGCAGATTAATAAGCAAGGCGATAGATGATCGTTTCGGGTGTCTTGTTCTTATCGAGATGATACGCAGCGAGCAGACATATGATATGTATTATGTATTCTGTGTGCAGGAGGAGGTCGGACTGCGCGGAAGTGCAGCAGCAGCCTATACTGTTGCTCCTGACAGCGCGATTGTCATAGAAGCTACTACAGCGGCTGATATTCCCGGTTCAGAGAATGAAAAGAAGGTATGTAAGGTCGGTTGTGGAGCAGTGGTATCATATATGGACAGAGCAACGATATATGATAAAGAATATTATGATCTTGCTATGCAAACGGCCGAAGAGAACAAGATTCCTGTTCAGACTAAGACGGTAATAGCAGGAGGAAATGATGCGGGGGCAATACACCGATCACGTGGGGGAGTACGCACAATAGCAATATCTGTTCCATGCAGATATCTTCATTCATCGAGCAGTCTGATAAGTATATCTGATGCTCAAGCGGCTGCAGATCTTGTAGAAAAACTGTCGGAGAGAATAGCAGGGAATATGAGCGTATGAAAAACGGTCACAGATTATACACAGGAACGGTGTTTAAATCATGATTGCATATATTGATTCACATGATGGGAATAGTTTGAAATCTGTAGAAAAGCTGTGTTCAGCAGGCGGAGTGTGCGCCTGCCGTATCATGTGTCTGATCAACAGCTATTCGGTGTATGACGGTTTACTTCAGCTTTGGCTGCAATATGATGGATCAATGGCTCCGACTTCTGTTATCCTGAAATATGCTGCTGATATGACTGTGCTGGCAAGCAACGGCACTGATATCTCAGAGTTAAAAGAATTCATCCTGGCTGTCGGAGCGGCAAGCATATCGAGTGAAATTGAGATTTTTGAAGGCAGCAGAGAAGATGTTATAATGCGTTTGGGTGAAAAAAAACAAATTGACAAAAATGATAGTGAGAATACATTTGTTTTTGATAATGAAGTGTTCCTTTCAGAGGCTTATATGCTTCTTAAAAGCTGTGAAACAGAAAAATTTATATGTCCTTCCGAAGCGGATTTTATGCTTGATACATCCCATAAGATACGTCATGATCAAGCGCATTGCTGTGAATTAATGATAAAAGAAAAACCTGCTGCATTTGTGATGACTGCTGCGCTCACGGATGAATGTGCAGTGATCGGCGCAGTGTGCACGGATCCCCGGTACAGAAACAAGGGATTTGGAAGCACGTGTATACGCAGACTAATAGAATTGCTTGGCAGCAGGGATATATATATTGTCCGAGCAGTATTAGAACATGAAGCTTTTTACAGATCACTCGGCTTTGAAAATACCGGAAAGTATTATACGTATATCGAGAATACATGAAAAATCGCCTGTCGTAATGCATAAAGCAGCATATGACAGACGATTTTTTATAATTTTCAATTTGCAATAAATGTTGCGGATTACGTACAAGAACGCTGTGGTATTACCACGGTATGGATCCGCTGAATTTCTTTCATCTAAATTAATAAGAAAATGTTTTTTACCCGAAAATGTTTTTTATTTAAGATGTCTGTTAAAGAACTTATAAATAGACTTTGCATTACCGTCAACGGGAAGCTGAGCATTAAGTCCTAACGAAGCAATTTTAATAATCTCAGTGTTATTGTTATTATTGATTAGAGCATATATAGTTGTTTTGCTTTGATTCGTACCGGATAGGGTATCAGAATTATCAATTGTTTCAAAGCCCTTGGTTTTGTCGATATTTTTTGCAATACGGCAAAGATTTTCAGTATCAGTCTTAGAAATAAAGGATGATAATTTTTTAATATCGTACTTATCCTTTACTTTTACAAAGATTTCATCGGGTGCGGCATTCGCATTAAGCTCAGCTGAGAGATCAAAGTCAAATCTTTCGCCGTTTTTATTAACAACAAAGCCGGTGAGATCTTTATCAGAGTTTGCGTCAGCCTTTGCAACAATAAACACAAGATCCTGCTGATTTTTTTTACTTTCTTCAACTACTGCTTTAGAGCTTTCCTGAATATTTTTCTGAACCTTAGTCGTAAGATCATTCTTAGTAAATGAAAGCATAACTGCGATTACTATGGCTGCTACAATAAAACCAATAATAATAAGAATAAGTTGTTTCATTTTGTTCATGGTTTTGACCCCTCTGACGATAAATGATAATACCTGATCGAATAAAGCAATATCACTGAGTACTTCCTATGCGAAGAACAGATGCAACATTGTTAATAGGCATAGTTTGCAGAACAAGTTTTCCCGGTCCGGTAACAACGGTATTGAACAGACCTTCTCCGCCGAACAATGCATTTTTTAAACCGGGTACGCTGACGATCTCCATACGGCAGCTTGCAGACATAGCAGCAACATAACCTGTATCGATAATCATTTGTTCACCAGCTGCAAGGTTATATTCTACAGCATATCCGTCTATTTCGACAAATGCAATTCCCTTGCCTGAGAGTTTCTGCATAATAAAACCCTCACCGCCAAAGAAGCCGGCACCGAGCCTTTTTTGGAAAAAGACTGATAGCTGTACACCCATTTCTGACGCAAGAAAACCGGATTTCTGAACAATCAGCTCATTTCCGGGTGAAATATTATATGCGCGGATTGATCCGGGAAAGCTTGAAGCAAAGGCAATCATACCGTTTCCGCCCATAGCAGTATATCTGTTCTGGAACATAGCTTCACCTGAAAACATTCTGCCGAACATTTTTCCTACACCGCCGCCAACTGTTTCCATTTTCATGTTAGGAGTCATCCAGCACATTGCGCCCTTTTCGGTTATCATTCCTTCACCGGGGGCGAGATGACATTCAACCACAGGAAGCGGTTCACCAATAATATTATACTGCATATTCATACCTCCAAAAAATCTATTATACTTATTTTACCATAATTCAACAGTGACAGTGTGCATAAAATTTAAATAAAAAAATTGTTAATTTTGTATGAAGATGTAAATAATTTTAATGATAACAGTTTCTGTTTTACAAAAACGAGGCGGTACATTTCTGTACCGCCGGATGAAATAAACATGATCATTTTGTTACAGTTACCTTGCAAACGGCATATTGACCATTGGCGCTTTTAACTGTGATGTTTGCAGTTCCTACAGATTTAGCAGTTATTTTCCCGTAGGAAACAGAGGCTACCGAAGCATTACTTGATGTACATTTCAGAGCCTTGTCTGTAGCATTTGCAGGTGCGACGCTTCCGCAAAGCTGGAAACTCTGACCCGGTTTAAGGGTAACGCTGGTTTTATTTAGATTAACCTTCTGAACAGCAACGGGATTTACCACAGTGACCTTACATACAGCGGATTTTCCATTATTGCTTTTTACAGTAATGTAAGCCGTACCGGAGGATTTTGCTGTGACCTTACCGTACGAAACAGCAGCGATATTTGCATTGCTGGAAGTACATTTAAGCGATTTATCTGTTGCGTAAGATGGTGTGACGGTTCCATGTATCTGAAATGTCTGACCTTTTGCAAGAGTGACCTCAGTTTTGTTAAGTCTGACAGCTTCGACAGCAACAGGATCTCCGACTCTTATTTTACAGGACGCTGTTTTTCCTGTAGTTGTTTTAACGGTAATTGTAGCGGTGCCGGCTTTTTTTGCAGTAATATTTCCGTTCTGATCCACTGAAACAATCTTAGCATTTGAAGATGACCAGGTAAGTTTTCCTTTACTCTGGGAAACAATAGCTTTCAGTTTTTGTTTTTGACCTTGACTGAGTTTAATGAAATCACTTTCAAAAGAAACCGCAACCTCAGGCTTTTGTACATGGAAGGTTTTTGAAAGCTTCAAGCCGTTAGCGAGTGTAACTGTAACGGTAACATCACCCGTTCCGACTGTAACAAGCTGACCGTTTTTATAATTAGCCACCTTATTGTTGCTGATAGTAACATCATATTTTGTACCCGTAAGTCCAGATATAATGGAGGGCAGTTTATATGTTTTATCCGACTGCAAGGTTGCACCGGAACCATTAAACGGAACAGTAATATTTATATCAGAGTCTTTTTCGGCAGCCTGGCCTACAGCATTTACAGACAGTAAAGATGTAGATGTGATCATCAAAGCAGCCATCACACCGGCGAAAAGTCTTTTGGTAAATCTTTTCTTCATAACGAACCTCTCCTATCAATTGTTTTGTTACATTACAATTATATTCATTTTATGATAAAAAATCAAGTATATCAGATTATACAAAACATTGAGATTGTAATAATTTAACTGAAAATTCACCACATGTATTGAAAAAATCTTACGGTTATAAAGCAGGGAAAAATAAAACGATTCAAACAGCAACAAATCAGCTGTTCCAGTATTTACTGTCAAGACTACGGTATTGTATGGCCTCGAAGATATGTTCTTGCCGTATTATTTCAGAATCATCAATATCGGCAATAGTTCTTGCAACCTTGAGGATTCTATCATACGCTCTTGCTGAAAGACCTATAGAATCGAAAGATTTCTGCATTGTATCTCTGGCCTTATTGTCGAGGCGGCAAACACTGTTCAGCAGCGCAGGTGTAATGCGGGCATTGCAGGTAATATTTGTACCTCGGAAACGCTCGTTCTGAATTCTTCTTACTCTGTCAACCCGATTTTTGATTTCTGCCGAGCTTTCCGATTTTTCTGAAGAAGAAAGATCATTGAAATCTACAGGAGGAACCTCGATATGTATGTCAAGCCGGTCGAGAAGCGGTCCGGAAAGTCTGGATAAATATTGGGAAACAGCTTTTTTTGAGCAAGTACATTTTTTTGTCGGATGACCGAAATAACCGCAGGGACAGGGATTCATAGCGGCAATAAGCATAATTGAGCATGGATAACTCAGTGTTGCGCTTACTCTTGAAATTGTGACGATTCCGTCTTCAAGCGGCTGACGAAGTATCTCCATTGTGTTTTTATTGAATTCAGGAAGCTCATCGAGAAACAGAACTCCATTGTGTGCAAGGGATATCTCGCCCGGATGAGGAATAGAACCGCCGCCTGTAAGGCCTGCGGGAGAAACAGTGTGGTGAGGACTGCGGAAAGGACGTTCGGTAATAAGTGAAGAATCACGAGGCATCATACCGGCAATAGAATGGATTTTTGAAGTATCGATCATTTCGTCAAAAGTCATATCGGGCAGAATAGTAGGCATACGCTTGGCAAGCATAGATTTTCCAGTACCAGGACTTCCGATCATCAGGACATTATGTCCTCCGCAAGCAGCAATCTCAAGTGCTCTTTTAGCTTCAAACTGTCCTTTAACGTCAGAAAAATCAATATTGTAATTAATTTTTAGTTTATTTGAAGGAAGGGGGGAGGCGGGTTCGATTTTTTTTCTGTCATTCAGATGCATAACGAGCTGACTTATATTTTCTACCGGAATAATATCGAGCCCCTTAACGACAGCGCCTTCTTTTGCATTAGCGGCAGGGACGAAAAAGGATTTGCATCCGTTTTTCTTTGCCCCTATAGCCATAGGCAGAACACCGTTAACAGCTCTGACTTCACCTGAAAGTGAAACCTCACCTATAAAACAACAGGATGAGTTATCAAAATTTATAGCGCCGGAAGCCAAAAGTATAGAAACGAGAATAGGCAAATCGTACACAGAACCGGCTTTTTTGATATCAGCGGGAGCAAGGTTTATAACGATCCTGTTTACCGGGAATTGAAATCCGCTGTTTTTTATAGCAGATTTTACTCTGTCCCTTGCTTCCTTGATAGAAGCATCCGGAAGTCCGATAATATCAAAAGAAGGAATTCCTCTGGAAATATCAGTTTCAACGTTTACGTTAAAGGTATCCATTCCGAACAGACCCATGCTTTTTATATTTACAACCATTGCGAACTCCTTAAAAAGAAATAAGTGAATAAAGTATCCTACAAAAATTATATAACAAACTATTATAGTCTTCAAGATGATAAAGCAACAAATTATAATTTTCAATATTATTACAAATGATCAAAATTCGCAATAATAAAATGAAAATGATAAAAAAACAAACAGGCAAAAGTACACAAAACAGGAATAGCTTTTTTTAGCAATGTTCCAAAGATTGGCATTTTAATATTTTTTTAAATAAAAATAATTGACAATTTATTAATAATCGTGTATTATTGAACAGTACAGATGAATGAGAGGTGTATAATGCAAGGGAGAAATATTTCCGAAGGATTAGAGCATATGACTGACGAAGAAGTAGTAAAGCTTTATCAGGATGGGGTGCAGGATACATTCGGGGAGTTATCTGTAAGATATATCTGTGTAATAAGAAATAAGTCAGCAGATTTTTACGATATGGGAATAGAAGCAGAGGATTTGATCCAGGAGGGATTGATCGCACTTCATGCGGCTGCTGTCAGTTATAGTGCTAGAAAGGGAGCATCGTTCAAGACCTATGCGACTGTTTGTATAAGAAATCGGCTTGCTTCGGCTGTAAGGTCAGCGAACAATGCTAAAAACAGGATCAATAATACAGCAGTGTCGTTGGAGGAACAACCGGGCAGTACCGCGGACTTGCTTTCAGAGCCGGAGTGTTGTCTTATAGCTACGGAGAATGTAAGGGAAATAACGGAATATGCGCGTGGAAAACTGTCGATAACAGAAAGACGAGTGTTGTCGTTGTATATAGACGGCAGAACATATGAGGAGATAGCTAAAGAACTAGGAATAAGTATAAAAGCATGTGATAATGCGATGCAAAGAGTACGCAGAAAATTAAGGGATCATATCAGTAATGTGTGACAAAATATAATTCTGTTAATATGCCCATGTAGCTTATATAAGGAGAGCGTTGACTTAACTCAAAGGTGACGGTGCAATTCCGTCCGTAGGGCGAAAATTTATAAATACCAAAGCGAGGTAAAACAAATGTACGAGGATAAGACTTTAATTTGCAAGGAATGCGGTGCAGAATTCGTATTTACTGCTGGTGAGCAGGAATTTTATGCTTCTAAAGGTTTCGAAAATGAGCCGCAGAGATGCAAAGCTTGCCGCAGCGCAAGAAAGAATGCTCAAAGACCAGAAAGAGAAATGTTCACAGGTGTTTGTGCATCCTGCGGAAAGGAAGCAAGAGTTCCCTTCAGGCCGCGTGAGGATCGCCCTGTATACTGCAGCGATTGTTTCGCTAAAATGAAAGAAGAACAGGAGTAATTCTGATTTTTGCAGAGCTGAGCGTTCCGTATAGTCGGAACGCTTTGTTTTATTCTGATGAAAGATTTTATTGCTGATTAAGCAGATATTTGTAATTATTGTGCTGTATTGTAATGGATTTGAAAAATAACTGCAAATGTAGGAGTAAGTTTGCTTTGTGTGAATGCAGCGAACATGGTACCGACATCACACCGTAACACGACAATAATGAAAACGGGTATTCAATATGACTAAGTATAAAAATATAGTTCGCAACAGGCCATAATAATTGTGGAAAATGGAAAAGCTGCAATATTCGTGGTCCGGCGGCTCGCCGGTACGTACCACGGAAATCAATTTTCAAAATATTGCACCTTTCTTCTGTCCATTTTAGTAGAATAAACACAAGTTTTTTTGGAAAGGGGTCCGTGGGATAACCTTTTTTTCCAAAAAAGGTTTCCCACGGCAGGGGTTGGGACAGAGTCCCAATATTCTGAAGAAGAAAGTTGATTTCCATGGGTACGTACAATAATGTATTGATTTTTTTGTAACAGTATGATAAAGTATTAGTTTAGGGGTGTATGATATCATAACTGAAGGATTTGAGGATTGAATAATGAAGCTATTGATTGAAGAAATAACAAATGAGTTTAACCATACGGTATCGGTTAAAGGACAGACTGGTATAGGGTCGTTTTGCGGAGTATGGATGTCGCGTGAATTTGACCCGGAGATAGGTAAATCGTATTACTGCGAGTTATCTCTGCCTGAGATCAGGGGAGAACAAATGGTGATAAAGAGATATCAGGATATGCCGACTTATACGGATATAATGCTTGACGGCAGGGTCGTTTTTAAAGGAATAGTCGATGCGGTAGAGGACGGAAGTATGGTGGTCAGCTTTTCGTATGATTGGATAGAGGCATTTGAATTCAACGGTGTCGATTTGAGGATGTATGATACAGTTAAGTTTTCACTTGATAAAAATGATATAAGGATATATCCTTATGATATAGTTAAGGAAAACTGATTGGTTTAAATACAGGATAATAGTTGAAGAGTAGATCGGGGCAAAGGAGGACTTTGCCACTTTTTGAAGGAAAAATGGAAATAAAGTATTATGATATCGGAGTTAATCTATTTTGCAGACAATTCCGTAATCCGGAAAAAATAATCAGTGATTCAGCCAAAGATGGAGTAGTGTGTATACTTACAGGTACTGATATGAGGGAAAACAGACTTGTTAATGATTTTGTACTTACACATGAGGCATATGCAACAGCTGGAATACATCCTCATAATGCAGATGATGCAAGAAAAGAGGATTTTGAGGTTATTGAGGGACTGATACGCAATAACACGAGAATAGTAGCAGTAGGTGAATGTGGTCTGGATTTTGACAGGATGTTCTCGACAAAGGAAAATCAGAT
>CACYDC010000289.1 GCA_902773025.1 uncultured Ruminococcus sp. | reverse complement strand
TATTTCATATATCCAAAAAGGACCGCAAAAAAAGCAGTCCTTCAAGGCATATCAGCGTCAAAAATTACGATTCTGACGATGTTTTATTATTTTTCTTTTTCTTTATTACTATTACCGCTACTACAACAGCCACAACAATAAGAACAAGTATTGCGATCCAGATAAAGATACATAATCCGAGGGGCTGCGGACAGAAACCGCAAAGACCGCATTTGTCTTTTTCTCAACTGTCGAAGTCTGAGATACATTTTCGGGAGCAGTCATCTCAAACGGAAGCTTCGGATCCGGTACAGCAGCGGCAGACATAGAAAAAGATCCTGCAAGCATTACCGTCCCTACAGACAGGGAAAATATCTTTTTTATTGTTTTGATTTAAGAACACCTGCCTTTTATAGTTGATAAATTTTTGTACATATTGCATATATTTAGTATAACATACAAACACATAATATTCAATATATTTTTTAGTCGACGTGGCCGGTGCCCGGGCAGTCGTGTTCACGCTTCCGCTCACTACGTTCGCTACAATAACACGTAACCAACTTGCTCCCGCGGTGCTTAGTGAACAGCGTAATTTCGTTACATTCACGTTACAACACGAAACAGTAATTCTAAATGTAATGATAATAAGTTAATAAGCTATACTTCAGCACCGTTGAAACAACATTATCACGCTGATTTGTAGCGAACATGACTGCGCAGGCACTCCGATATAACCGCAAATTATGTTCCCCGGGTCTCGCCTGCCGGCTCGGTCGGTGCTGCTGCTGCGCAGCGGTGTCCACATGATACCCGCGCCCTCTGAGGCGGCGGGCGCCATATATCCGTTCGTTGGGAGTAAAATCTCCCAATGAACGTCAGCAAGCCTACGGCTTGCCTTTGCTTGTTGAAAACAAAGCTATAATCCGAATACCCTACGGGCATTCCGGCACATTAGTTTATCGTATACTTCGGGTGATATTTTGTACCTCAGCTCCCCGAAATATTTTCTGTACATCGAGGGCTGACCATATCGGTTAAACCAGTATGTATCCTTGCCGTCTATCGGACTGTCACTTCCGAACATAAGCTTGTCAGGTCCGTTTTTGTTTATAAATCTCAAAGTGCTTTCCATCGGCACCCATGTTGTATCACCGTAAAGATTGTCAAGCTTTCCGATAAGATATATCGCTTCATTATTGTCTGTGCCAAGTCCCATATGAACCATTACGAATTTTATATCAGGATGCCGTTTGGCCATGAAATAAACTCTCCGGCAGGATGCAGCATCGCTTCCGCCCGTATGCGTTACAACAGGCAGATCAAAGTGCTGAGCAAGCTCCATATACTGCTCCATTTTCTCTCCGTCAAACGGTACTGTCGAATGAAACGGATGAAACTTCAACGCTTTTATAAATTGTCTGTTTTCTTTGATATAGTCATATAATTCCTGACTGACATTTTCATGATACGGTCTGAGCCACAATGCCGCTCCTATTCTTTCGGGATATTGCTTAGCAAAATCGACCGCACCCCTGATACATTCAAGCTGTGCAGTCTGAAGAAATCGTGGCAGAGGACGCTGCTGATGATCAAACTCCGTTGCGCGGCAATCAGACACTATACTATAGCTGATCCCGTATCGTTCCATGGAATACATAACATCTTTTTTTCTCATATTAAAATTCAATATTTTGCCGATATGC
This sequence comes from uncultured Ruminococcus sp., assembly GCA_902773025.1. GTDB lineage: Bacteria > Bacillota > Clostridia > Oscillospirales > Acutalibacteraceae > UBA1213. The sequence continues at coordinate 2,544 of CACYDC010000289.1, read as the reverse complement.
ACATGAGTATCTATTATCATTACCGATCACCGTCATTTCTCATTAAGCATTTTTTGCAGTTCTTCCATAAATGAATGAATATCCTTGAACTGCCTGTAAACAGATGCAAAGCGCACATAAGCTACTTCATCCGTATCCCTGAGATATTCCATAGTATACTCTCCGACTGTTGAAGACGGTACCTCTCTCTCTGTACCGCTGTACAGTCTGGTTTCGACCTTGTCTATTATATCGTCAATATCATCCACGGAAACCTGTCTTTTTTCACAGGCCCGGAGCAGGCCGTTCATCAACTTCTCTCTGCTGAACGGTTCTCTTGAATTATCACGCTTTATTACCATAAGAGGTGTAGATTCTACAATCTCATATGTCGTAAAGCGTTTAAAACACTGAAAGCATTCTCTCCTTCTTCTGATTCTTTCACCCTCATCCGTAGGTCTTGAATCCACGACCTTGCTGTCCTCACAGCCGCAGTACGGGCACCTCATACCGACTCCCCCTTTAGTAAATAGTTTTGAAATTATATAAACTGCGCCAGAAAAGCTTTTGCATCAGTGAGTTCGCATATTTTTTTATAGCTGTTTCCATATACTTCGATTATAATATCACCGTTATATCCTATCTGTTTTAATACTCCGAAAAACCTTTCAAAATCGAAAATTCCCTTTCCGGGCAAAACACAGTCCATGCCGTTATTACTGTCACTGATATGAACATGCCGAAGTCTGCTTCCCATTAAAGCAGCCAGCTCACACGGGTCCATACCTCCCCTGAGCGCCTGTTTTACATCAAGTACAAACCCCGCATCCCGAGGCATTGAACATTTCATTTCGTTTATAAAATCAGTTTTATTTCCGCAGTGAAGGTTAACATTTTCCTGAAGGAGATGAACACAATATTGTGTTCCGATATCATAAAGAATATTGAACCTTCTGCAATATTCTTTTTTGTCTATGACCGAAAAATCATCCTTCATTCCATGAAGAATAACTTTATCCGCACCAAGTCTTGCTGCGGTACGGAAATATTTTTGATAGAAAGCTGCTCCGTCCTCAAAGCGTCTTTGATAACCCGAAAAAAGCAGAAATGATTCATATGATGATGTAAAGGGATGAATACTGACCACTTGGGCGGAGCTTTCAGAGAGCATATCGGATATTCTGTCAAGATAGTCATTTTTCAGTTCGGAAAAAGTATTGAAAAATATCTCGATAATATCAAATTTCTCTGACAGCAATATTTTTATTGATTCTTCAGTCAATACAGGATAAAGGCAGCCTGTTGAAATACCTATTCTCATAAGCAATCCACTTCCGAACGGTTGATTCAATAGATTTGATTCTATTTTAAAGCTTTTTTTTATGTATGTCAATAACCAGCACGCCGGCGCGATCGTATTACTGTTATTACTCAAAGCGTAACTATGAAGGACACCCATTTACCATATTCGCTTTTTGCACATATGCTGCCTGAATGTTGTCTGACAATTTCACGGGCAATAGACAGTCCCAGTCCGTAACCTCCGCTCTTGCTGTTTCTTGCTTCATCCTCACGGTAAAATCTTTCAAATATTTTTTCAAGTTTATCCTCTGGTATACCATTACCGGTATTATATACCTCTATTATTTTTTTGTTTTGTTTAGTATAAAGCTTTACTTTTATTTCTGCCTTTTCGTCGGAATATTTGACCGCATTATCAATCAGAATCGAAACAATATGCTTCACGGCGCTTTCATCACCTTTGTATACTATATCGCTCTGCACGTCTACATCGTAATTTTTCCCCATTTCAAACATACGGCTTTCAAACGGAAGCGCTGTCTGGAGCACTGCATCCGACAAACTGAATTCTGACATAATCAGCTTATGACCGCTTTTATCATCGAGTCTTGCAAGCGACAAAAGCTCATTTACAAGCTCGCTCATCCTTGCAGCATCGTCACGAATATATGAAAGCCATTTATTATCACCGATTTCTGCTTCAAGTACATCAGCATTAGCGCTTATTACAGCGATTGGTGTCTTAAGCTCATGACTTGCATCGGAAATGAATCTTTTTTGCTTTTCTAAAGTATCCTTCACAGGACAAACAAGCCAGAACGATAACGCAACACTTAAGCCAAAAAATACCAATACAGAAACGCTTCCGATACTTACTGTTGTCAGGACAAGGCTTTTATTCTGTTCAAGCTGAACTCCAGCATCGGTAAAGACGATAATTTTTCCGTAAATTTTTTCTGTTACGAGAAAAGCAAAATCATCTATATATCCGAATTCCCTGCCGGTATCAAGGGCTTTTTCAGCATAGCCTATAAGTACTGACCCGTTGACATTATATTCCGAATTATATCCTCCTTCCAGATACGCATTATATTTATCTATTTTTATATAAAACGAAAAAGCCTGCGTGTCAAAGTTATTATTTTTAACCGCGCCGAAATTGATAAGCGCTCTTCCGTCACTGTTGGAAATGGATTCAAGACGCTGACGAATCTGCTGTGTGCCGTTGAGCTGAGCTGTAATATTTATCATCAGCATTATTAT
>CACYDC010000288.1 GCA_902773025.1 uncultured Ruminococcus sp. | reverse complement strand
ATCCGCGAAAAACCGATAATATATCGAACGTTCTTTTCTTTGTTACACCACTTTTAATTCTATATTTGAAATATATTATATATTATCCCGTCGCAATGAATCCGGACTGTTTTACTCAGTACACACAGGCGATCAGCGGAAAATATAACGACTGGCACCCGGTCATACATACGCTTCTTGTATTCAGGCTTCCCCTGCTGTTAACAGGCGGTTGGATAAACTCTGTATCAATATTTCAAATAACAGTTTTCGGGTTGGTATTCGGCTATGCTCTGATAACTGTGAAAAAACACACAAGTACAAAATATGCTGTTTTATCCCTGCTGTATGTAATGCTTAATCCGCATACAACTAATCTGGCATTATTCCCGTTCAAAGACATTGCTTTTGGTATCGGCGCATTACTTATGGTAACATACGCACTCAACATTTATTTTTCAAACGGTGAATGGATCAAAAAGCCGATCAATACAATTCTGTTTATTGCAGCAGCTTCACTTACAACTCTTTTCCGCCATAATGCTCTGTTGTTTACTATTCCATTAATCATTGCCGTAATAATTTTGATAAACAAAAAAAGAGCCTTGATTATTTGTCTTTCAATTATTGTAGTAATACTTGGAATAAAGTATCCTTTGTATTCTGCGCTTAATGTTACAGATCCTGACAAAAGAGAAATGGAAGTACTGGGATTGCCATTGAATATTATCGGAGCTGCTGTTACATATTCACCGGAAAAAGTGGATGAGGATACGCTTGAATTTGCCTACAAATTTGCGCCCGAAGAATTATGGAAGAAAAAATACAGTTACGGAAGCCTTAATCACGTAAAGTGGCACGAAGAAACGAATCAAGACGTTATAGAAGAATACGGAGCAGGAAAAATAGTGTATATGTCCTTGAAATGCATTGAACATTGCCCTGTATCATCTCTGAAATCAGTAATAAAGCTGACAGACGTAGTCTACACAGTATGCGATGATTACAGGTATTACAGACTTCCGGGAATCTCAGAGAATGATTACGGTATTTCTCCGCAGGGAATACCCTCACTTAAATGGATAGATTCAAAAATAACGAAAATTTCAATGTTGCTTTTTCCATGGCTGTTTCTGTACGTCGGTTCTATGCATCTTATTCTGATAATAGCCGTTCTGGCCAAGTGTAAGTTACACAAACCTGATCATTGGAAAAGAATCATGTTTATCCTTCCTGTGTTTTTCTATAATTATTCAACAGCACTTCTTCTTACCAGTGCAGCAGATTCCGTCAGATTCCTGCATTACACTTTTATTCTAATGCCATTATTACTTGTTTTTCTATTCAGAACAGAAAAAAAGCCATCAACTGAATAATTGCCCAGTTTACTTCCCTGTTTTCATGTACTATGGGGCTGTGAAATAATTCACGGCTCCTCTGTTATAACAACGTGCGCCTACCTTGCGGCGCACTTAAATATAGTGTTATTTCAGAGTGAGCTGTCGCATCAACTTTGTCCCGTTCGCCCGACCACGCCTTCGGCACGACCGGGATAATAATAATTTGTTTTTTCAGTGGTGCCAGCCGCTTCGCGCCTGGCACCACTGAAAAATGTTTTTAATAAGCACAGTCACGACAGATGCGTAATAAGGCGAACGAGGCAGTGTTAACATAACTGCCTCGTTTGTTTGTTTTATTTGTTTGTTTTAATTGAAAACTCAGCCACACTTAATGATGACTGTGGTGCCCGGTGATACGCTTATATCTTTTGTAGAAAACCAAAAAGCAGATTATAGCAGCAACTGCAAAAACTGCTGACGCAAAATAGAAATACATAAAAAACGAAGAAAAATAAGACACAAAAAGATTGTAAAGCGATCTTGTTGCAATACCGACCTTGGTTATATATCCCGAGACAAAAACGACAGTCGGGATAACAGCAAGCGAAAGCGCTGTTGTTGTGAACGAATAGCAAAGATATCTGTATCTTCTGTGGACGAATTCATTCGTAAATATTATTAGACAAGCGATGATCGCCGCAAAAACGGCAAGACCGGCAATAAGGATAGTCAGCGGTCCGTCATATTTGTAGACATAATTTGCAATGGTCGAGAAAAACGGGATAGAAACATCGTTAACATATATTGAAGTAGCCTTTTCTACAAGATAGTCTACATTTTCCTGTGAGACCTTTTCGGGATCCATTCCGGTGTCTATAACGTACTGATCAAGAGCGGCATAAAGCTGCTGCTTGAAAGTCGCTGTATCAACAAGGGTATTATCTCCGGAATAAAAGGCCTTGACATAATCATACTCAACTCCGGAGATATCCAGAGAATCAACAAATTTATCTACAAATTCATCAGTAAGACCACTTGCATGACCAAGGTTTTTAAGATCAGACTTCAGCTCGTCTTGTATCATAGCTGAATATCCCTGCGAAGCCATCGCATTCATCATAAAATCCTGAGAAAACAGGCTGAACTTTACAATACAGGCAATACCAAGGAAAAAGAGACTTACTGCAAGAAAAAATGAAAGAACCGAATACAAAACGGACTTTATTACTGAATGGTTGCTCTTTGAATTTGACATATGCACACCTCTCAACTATTCTTATCGAAGGCAGGTCCGCTTACCGGCATCGCATAAACAAAACAGCGATAAGGTGTAAGACCAAGTTCATCAAACGGATAACAGGTGTACATAATGAGGTTCTCATAATTTGCCGCAAGGTCATAAGCTGAAGTATCAGTTGCTTTTTTTACCTGTATATCAGTTATTTCATATACATAGTTGCCGTAGCTTGTACGGATCTTTACCTTCTGACCCTTTTCAGCGTATTTAAGGCCGTTGAAGTAGGTATTATTATGTCCGGCTACAAGTATTGTCTTGCCGTAACCCGGAATAAAGCTGCCGTTGTATATTCCGACACCATTGTTGAGCGGAATGGTTCCGTCGCCGAAAAACAGCTTGTCGGAGATCTGGCAGTCTTCAATAATAAGCTCACCAAACTGCTCACCGACATGAGGATACGTGACAGAAGAGATAGGTATGGTCTCCCTTTCATCTCTGGAAGAATCACTGGTCTCAGCAACAGGAACATAAATATTGGTATAGCTTTCCGAGAAGTCACTTTCCCTGTCTGAGAAAAACAAGCTTGCGAGTGAGATCAGGCTCGATGCTGCAACTGAAATATAAATATAACAGGATATCAGTATTATAGCAGAAAAGAGAATGGGAAGAATTATAAAATTCTTCCCATCTATGCCTGAACCATGTCGCCTGTGATGATGCTTAGGCATCAGCGGATTCCTTCTTAGAAGTTCTGAGGAGATATACACCTGCGCCTGTTACGAGGAGGATACCAAGACCGGCAATAACTGAAACATTCGGTACATCAAAACCTGTTGTCTTGATAACATCGTTGCCCTTGTTATCATCGGTTCCTTTTTTGTCGTCGTCGCCCTTCTTGTCGTCGCCCTTCTTGTCGTCACCCTTCTTGTCGTCGTCTTTCTTGTCGCCGTCCTTATCATCGCCGGGCTTAGTAGCGGAGCCGATGATGTTTCCGTCCTTGTCGTAAGCTGTTACTTCTTTTGTAACCTTATTGTACTTAAGCGTTACCTGGATTTCGCCGGAAGCAACATTTGAAAGTCTGACAACTTCGTCGATCTGATCATTAGAAAGCTCACCAAAGCGCTT
>CACYDC010000287.1 GCA_902773025.1 uncultured Ruminococcus sp. | reverse complement strand
TTCATTATCGGATTATGATGACTGTTAGTTTTTTCAATTAACTCACTTTAACTCGCTTCAAATGTCTCGGCACTTATCACATGCTCAATTTTGCGGGCATTTGTGATTGTGGAAACATCTTAACAAAACACTCAACGAGAATTGTGCAGCCACTAAACTATAATTCCGGTGACTGAAACCCTGCTTTAAGCTGTGCAATGAGTAATTCCGAACGTACCGTCATACCCGATTCTACCCACTTTATCAGCATACTGTGCATACCGCCTACACTGTAAGCAAGCAGATACGGCAGTGAGGAAGAAAGCTCTTCTGCTTTTTCTGCTGTTCTGACTGCAACAAAAATTTTCTCGGAATTATGGTATACATATTCAAACATAATACCCAATAGGTTGTTTTTGCTGAGCAAAAGCAAAAGTTCTCGATGATTGTCCCAAAAATCAAAATAATGCTTTACCACTTCCCAATACCGCTTTATATTTTGCTCCTTTATCTCAATAAAAAACTCATCAAACAGCTTGTCCAAAATAAGTATAAGCACATCTCTCTTGTCGTTAAACAGACGATAAAAGGCCTTTCTTGAAAGCTGTGCCTCCTGTGCAAGCTGGGTTACAGTTATTTCCGTGTATTGCCAACTGTTCATCAGACTAATCAAAGCTTCCACATATTTCTGTTTGGATTGCTCCGCGATACGACTGTTTGTATTATTCACGATTTTCACCCCGTTACATTTTATACCAATGTGTGACACATTAGCATTTTCTATTGACTGTGGTCTAATAACATTATATAATAAATTCAAGCAAGTTACAAGTGTGACATATTAGAAAAACGAGGGATATTATGAAAAAGGTAATATACTGTTTCAGCGGTACGGGCAACAGCCTTAGAGCGTCAAGAATTATTGCCGAAGAAATCGGCGGAGCTTCCATTGTTTCTGTAAAAAAAGGGGTCGAAAGTGATCTTGCTTCCGACGCAGATATGATCGGATTTATCTGTCCCGTTTATGAATGGGATATTCCCGAAACGATGAAGGATTTCGCCGAAAAACTAACGGTCAATAAAAATGCATATATCTTTATGGTTGCAACTTATGTTGCGGTCCACGGCAGATGTTTTGAAACTATGGATAAAATATTGCGTGAAAAGGGTACCCAGCTTCACTTCGGAAAACCGCTTCGCTGTGTGGCAAGTCAATGTATTGCTTATGAACCGTTCCCGTTTCCAAAGCTCATGGTGCCTTATTCCGATAGTCGAGCAAGAGTCATCGGAAAGCAGATCGCTGAGCGAAAAACAAACAGCTACCCCAAAATGTCGCCAATCACGAGAAAGCGTTACGATAAGGCAATGACTCCGTTTTTGAACATACAGCACGAGTACGACAATGGTTTTTTTACATCCGATAACTGTGTTGGCTGCGGGTTATGCAGCAGAGTATGCCCGTGTAAAAATATCACTATGAACGGCAAACAGCCGCTTTGGAATCACAATTGTATTGGTTGTAATGCTTGTGTGGTATACTGCCCGAAAAAGGCAATAATGTTCAGAACGCCAGAGGCGTATGAACAGCTTGACAACATCATAACCCACCATATGGGTTTACCCGACAAAAGAACAAGATACCATAATCCGCATATTACAGCAAAGGATATCATATCTGATGGAGAGGAAATTGCTGCAGATGGGAATAAATAATTAAGGATTCACTGAATAAATCACGTCCTACGGGCTGAGTACCCATCTCGCTTGCATCTTTCTAAAAATAAGTATATTACAGTATACTAAATACATCAATAACTCTTTTCTTTAAAACCCTACTGTGACAAAACGGCGAGCAGGGATTATCCTGACTCGCTGTCGTCGTTTATAGCAGTATCTTTATATTCCACACATCATCAATCTTCACGGTCGGACCATCAACAAACACGATCTCACGGTTGCTATCGTCAACACGGCGAACACGTCCCGTTACGGTCACATACTCCCCGCCCGATTTGCGGTCATCGGGGACGAAATAGGTTATCTGTGCTTGAGGGGTGTCCGATGTGCGTTCTACTAAAAGCTGTATTTGCTGATTGAGATATTCTTGCTGTTCTTCCGATAATTCGAGTTTTATTAATTTCATTCATGTTTTTTTCATGTAAAGAAATTTAGTCTTTTCGCTTCAGCACTCCTGCTTCCCA
>CACYDC010000286.1 GCA_902773025.1 uncultured Ruminococcus sp. | reverse complement strand
TTCACTGGCTTCTTTGAGAATCCTAATATCTCTTCCCATGTTAAACGTTGTACAGTCCACAATCGTATTAACGCCGTGTTTCTTTGCATCCTTCAAAACACCGGAAATCATCTCCATTCCTTCAGCTTCGTTGTACCAATTCGGATCAGCGACCCTGTTGTTCCAACCCCCCAGATAAAGATGCTCATGACATAATGTAAATCCCAGTTCAGATGAATCAACCTCTCCAAGCACTGTGTTGACTTTGCTCATATAATTTACAAAAATCTCCTAGCAAAAAATCGTATTAGCGTTTATTTAACCAAAATAGAAGGGCTTTCTGCCCACCAGCATATATAAGTGATCTGCAGAGAAAAGATCTGCATAATGCAAGATCATTGCCAACGGATCATACAAATGCATGCATGCGCTTGGTGAATGATAAGCAACAAGAGAAACGATTCTTTCCGGTACTCCTAAATCGTTTAATATTAAAGCACTTAAATAACCATGCGATATCTTTTGGTTCAGACCTTCTTTCTCGCACCTTTCTGACAGCAGCATAACCTTATCCAAATCATGAACCAGCGCGAGCAGAAGCAATTGCTCTTTATCAACGTCAGAAGTAAAACTGTCTTTCCATAGATCACATGCCTTTTCTGCCAGCATAAGTACCAATTCACATACCTCATTGATGTGATCAACTAAGGTATAGTGTTCTGAGTGCTTTGAAAAACGGATCTCTTCCAATGTTTCAAATCCGCTTTCTTTCAAAACGGTATTATATGCATCACAGACAATTTTCTGATTTGTCTCACTAAGATCAGTAATTCTTTTAAAAACAGCTTTTATATAATTAGTTTCTTTTTCGTTTGCTTCATGTATTCTGTAGAACGACATTTTCACCTCCTAGTGATATGAAATCATAATTAGATCCAATTCGCCTTGAATTTCTATTATTCCGCTGTGTGCAGGGATAAACAGTGTTTCGCCTGCTCTGATTCTTGTACTGTTAATCTCTCCCTGACCAGCAATTGCTGCCAAAAACATAAACCCGTCATATTCAAAAGTTCCATCTTGCCGGCACTGAATTCTCTTGGCAACATATTCCCCTTTCACATCATAATAGTCATATACTTTTATTCCGTTTTTCTCTATTGGTTCGATGTGAACAGCTTCAACTTTTTTATCGGGGAAGACTTGCAGATTGTAAACGTCCTGTAGGCGTAGCGGTCTGTTAGGATCGTTCCTGTCCAGATCGTAGAAACGATATGTCAAATCCCCGTTTGTTCCAAAAGTACACGATATTTTTCCGTCACCGTAGCCACCATGAATAACTCCGGCAGGTGTGTGGACATAATCTCCTGTTTTGACATCTAAATAGTTGAAAAGGTTATCCCAATCTTTTTTCTCGACTCTTTTTTTAAATTCATCCAGATTTTTACATTTATGTCCAAATTTACGATGCCTGATCTCCTCTGATTCTTCAATCGTAAAGCTTCCCGAAACCTTCCCCTTTGCGCCATTATCATGGATAAAAGCATATTCATCATCCGGATGCACCTGGTATGATTGAAAACCTTCGTTGCAAGTAGTTGTCATACGGATTGGAAAAACTTCGCTGTTACAGTCGAATAGTTCTCTGTTTTCGCGGTAGAAAGCAGACAATGGTTTGTCTGCTTCCTCCACGATATTATCCAGTTTCCCCTCGACTGATATAACATGATAGACAGTGCCGATTTTTTCTTGATCGGTGTCTAATCTAAAATATTTTTTGATTTTTTCTCCGCCCCATATGAATGACTTGTAGATAGGTCTTATATGGTAGACTTTTTCCATTATGCGATACCCAGTAAAGCAAGTATAGTAACAACAATAATCATTCCATATACAATCACAGCGGAACTGATCTTCTTCTTTTTCATAAGCCAATAAAGGAAAAAGATTACAAGCAAGCTTAATAGATTCGGAAAAATTGAATTGATTTTATCGATCAAAGCGGTTTCCTCACCGTTTGATGTGAAAGTAATACCGCAGGTTACACCACATTGTCTTGCTGCCAGAGCACCGATAACAATTAAACCAAAAGAAGAAATTGCTTCGGTGATTTTTGACAAGGCGCCGCTTGAGATCATTCCGACTGCACTCGTTCCAAGCTGATACCCTTTCTTGAATAAGGTATACATGTATGGCAGAAGGATGCCAAACAAGGAAACAATATAGAATAACGGACCCGCAATTGAACCATTCTCACCAGCAAGAGAGATGGCTACTGTCATTAAAATCGGAAGAAGCGTCGCTTGAATTAAGGAGTCTCCAATGCCAGCGACCGGGCCTTGTAAAGATACTTTGATGTCTTTGATCGTTTCTGCAGGAACCTCTCCTGTCAGAGCTCTCTGTTCCTCGAGGCCTACTACAACGCCATAAACTAACGCACCGGTTGTGTTTTCAGTGTTGTAGAAGTCAAAATGTCTGGACAGAGCAGCTGAGTATCCCTCTTTGTCATAATACTTTTTGAACATCGGCTTTAACCACCAAGGCCAGCTCTTGCCCATATAATAGACATAATCAAATCCAGGAGCATTCCATTGAACAAACCTGAAGAACAAACTATTTAATTCTTTTTTGGTCAATGGCTCTTTACTTATTACGTTGTTTTCCATTTTACATGATCTCCTCTTCGTCATCAGAAACTGTATCTGCAGCTAAAACTGTTTTATTGCCGCTCCGGTAAACAAGATATGCATATCCTACTGCAAAGAAAATGATTGATGTTGCATTTAAGCCAAGATATCCATATGCTGCATATCCCATAGCAAAGATAAGAATTCCCCAGATGTCATTTGCCAAGTAAACAAGCATAGCTGCCATGCCGATACAAGGCAACCACTTTCCTACCACGTTTATTGCATTGATAAGATTGGCTGGTAAAGCAGCAAATAAGGCATCAACAGCAGTCGGCCCAAAGCGAATCAGAAGGAAACAAGGAATAAACCTCTCCAGAATCGTTCCAAGAATAACAATTCCTTCGTAACCCCACCAGATCTTTTTTTCATCCGCTTCTTCGCAACCTTTCTTCATCAGGTTGCCGGCAGATGTATAAATAATATTGCGACAAAGAATAATGAAAGAATTGGATAAGGTGGCAATGCCTGTAGATAAGGTAATCGCTTCTGCCGTATCAAGATTAGAAGCCATTGCAAGACCTACGCAGGCAAATGACACGGTTCCTAAGTCGATTGAGGAAACACCGCCAACATTCATGTAGCCAATATATACCAGCTGCATAGCGACCCCTACGGCAATGCCTTTGTTTACGTCACCGGTGATCAGCCCGATGATCAAGCCCCCTATAAACGGCCTTTGCAGCAGATATTTAGCAAGCACACCGCCCCAAGGAGAAGTACCAGAGCCAGCCAAACAGTTGATGGCACTGATCAAAATACACTGGAATAAATTCATACAAATTTGCCCTCCTTTTTTATTTATATGTTTATTTAGTGTTAATGTTTTTCCTAGCATCGCTCCAAGGAATGTTCTCTAGTTTGCAACTTGGATCGAAAACAACTTTCCCTCCCATTTTTTCAATATGGTCGATCGATGCTATTTCTTCTTCGGTTAAACCACAGCCCTGCATTACAGTTGTTGTGTTTTCACGAATATACTGCTGCCCGCATGTGATTTCTTTTGTAAATCTGTATCCCCTATTCATGACTTCTTCAACAACGGTCGGATCTCGGAAAATAATAAAGTAATTGTATTCACTTGTTTCCGCCTTTTTCATCTGTTCGATACCTTTATCGATACCAAAGAAATATGATTTTATTCCGGCTGGGGTTGCCAGTTTATAAATGCTTTTCATATCCGGATCTGCAGCAACTTTTTCATCAACAACAATAATGCCGTCACATTTAAAATGTTTAGATAAGACCGTTGTTGTCTGCCCGTGTATTAAACGTGCTTCCATTCTTATATATGTAATCATGGCTCCTCCTTACAGAATCTCTTCGTCAGCTTCCTCTTCGGTTTTCTTTTCTTTTGTTATTGCGCTCATACGTCTGATCCCTTCCTGTCCAATTCTGACAAGACTGTCAGGATCATAATTTCCTGTTAATCTCTGGCCGAGCAATTCAAGAAACATCGGAAAATTAACTCCCGTTATTACAGCAGCATCCGCCAAAGATCCTTTATTCAGCAATTGCTGAACCATGTTGGCGGGGGTTCCACCCCACAAGTCCAATAAGATGTATGTGCCTTCTCCAGAGTTTACTTTGCTGTTTTTTTCAAGAACTTCTTTCACATATTTATCTGGATCGGAATCCATCTCTAACGGACACGTTTCAACTTGAACAAGATCTTCTCCAAAAAACAGTTTTGCTGATTCAATATAGCCTTCACACAGTTTGCCGTGACTTGCGATAACGATTCCTTTCATTTGTTCTCTCTTTCTTGATTAAATAATATTCTATAATATTCCTTTTGTAAAGGAATATTTATAAATATTTTCTTTTTTATTGAATTATTCTGAATATTATCTTTTATTAATTGTTGTTTTGAATATTTTTCCTTATAATATAGTTATGAAGAATCGAAGAATATTCAATGCATTGCCGAATATGACCGGCACAGACGAAAAGATCGTCTCGTATATAAACGATCATCTTGATATCATATCTAAAATGACCTCTTCCCAGATGGCAGAAGAGGTCGGCGTATCACAAAGTACAATTATCAAATTTTCCCAAAAGCTTGGCTATCCGACATATAAACGTATGATCTCAGATATAACATCAGACCAGCCGGATGACAATTTGAATGATGAGTTAGAATTTAACGAATCAACAACTACAACTATGGCAAAACTTCAACAAGCTTATAGCGATGTTTTTGCCATGGTATCACGCTTAAATCCTTCGATGAATATAGAAAAAGCAGCAAATATCATCAATGGATCCTCCTCTGTTAAGATTTTTGCTCATAACGCCAGGGAAAACTATATAGGTCACTATTTCTATAATGAACTATTGAGGATCGGGATTCAGGCTTTTGCATCAGAAAGCATAACCGAAATGACTGCTCAAATGGCTTTGGTCAAGCCGGGCGATGTAATAGTTATTTTATCCAAATCCGGCGAAACAAGAGAGATGCTGAATTTTGCTAAATTGGCAAAGAAGAGTAATGCTTATGTGATTTCAATTACCAGGACGCAGAAAAACACTTTAGCTAAGCTGTCTGATGTTAATCTAAAAACTGTCGAATACCTTAATAGAACATTTATGAGAGAAAGACTAGTGACTGAATCGTTTTTGTTTCTGCTTGACACAATTATTCTCGACATTATCAAACTAAGACCAGAGCTTGCCGAAACTCAAATAAATAAAATCCGAATCTATACAAAACCAAATTACGTTGAGCCTGATTAGAAATATTTCCCTCTTAGAAAAAAGTCCTGACAAATGACTTTTATAACAACATTGTTCACGTCTTCTTTATAGAGTATATTAAACAGCAAAACAAATAACAGAAGACATTTCCCCCGTATCTGTATCTCACAGATAAATCAGTGGTTTTTAGAAACAAAAGAAGACTACAAAACAAAAGAACCGATCTGATTCCTGTGCTTGTGTATTATACGCCGTTTTCTATAGTAGTCC
>CACYDC010000285.1 GCA_902773025.1 uncultured Ruminococcus sp. | reverse complement strand
CTGTCCAGAAAGGTCAGCTCTTTGTCAATGACTGCATATCTGTTATAAAGATGAAAAAAAGTATGATAGAAGAAGTCTGGCGTGTTTATGGGGATGCGACCAAGGATGCTGATATGCGGGACAGCAATATCAGTTTTCATTCAATCGCATACTTTCTTTATTCAGATTTGGATGCGGAGCAAGCAGCTCATCAGCATCTGCCGTTTATTGAACAAGTCGATAAAAATGGGAATAAATATGAACTGGTTGTCATAATTAATAAAGAAGAAAATAAAAACTACGCGGTCGCCAGTATTACAAAAGAAACCAAGTCACATATTCTGTATTGTTATTCGAACGGCAGCTGGCATAAGACGACATGGGAAAAGTATTATGGACATACTTATCAGCAGCACGTCATCCTTCAAGAAGATTCGATACGCTCTGCAGTACTGTATACGGTACTTCGATCTGCAAAAATCTCCGATAAGGCATTCGAAGAGTTATTTATAAAAAACGAACCACTGATTCGTTTGTGTACTCAATATACAGACTTAGAATTCGATTATATAGCCAATAAGCCGGAAACGCTGATTCTGATTCCGACAGAACCGGTTATTGGAGTCGCATTCACCTATGATAACGGAGAATTTGTCATATCCCAGTACGGTCCTGCATCTCTCGATACAGATGAATATGAGTTATACCCGGTCGGCAGAACAGACAGCATGGGAGTCAGCCAGTTTATCGAGAAGAACTTGATTCCCTGTTTTATTGATCAGCATACTCAATGCAGTAATGCGTACAAGGTTGTGATTCCTTTTAGTACAGAAAGCTGTGTCTCATACAATGAAGACCAGGATATATCATTAAAAGAACTGATAGAGAAATACCAATTAACAGAAAAGGAAATAAATATCTTAAAGCACAGTCAGCTATTGCCTGATTAACATACCATCAGAAAAATATCACATTTACATCCGCTATGCAGAAAATAGATGGATACGCATACCACTACGAAAGGAGATCCGCCTGACGGCGGTCGGTTCTTTTCCGATGATGAAAGTCGCGGAAGTCCGAACTACCAGAATTATGAATAAGAAAAAAGAGCATTGCAGTTTCTGTGGAAAGCCGGAAAGCAGAACAAGGCATATTATCGTTGGTGCATCAGGAAATATCTGTGAAGAGTGCAACAGCATCTGCACAGATTTATTCAAACAGTATCAAAAATCAGATACAGCTGTCCATGACATAAAACCGAAAGAAATCTGTGAATACTTAGATCAATATGTGATAGGGCAGGAACAAGCTAAAAAAGTCCTTTCTGTGGCGGTATACAATCATTACAAGCGTATTTCAGCGCCATGCACGGCAGACGTTGAATTGCAAAAATCCAATGTCCTTCTGATAGGCCCGACCGGTTCCGGAAAAACGCTGCTTGCCCAGTCCCTGGCAAAGTTCCTGAATGTTCCGTTTGCCATTGCGGATGCAACGACGCTGACACAAGCGGGATATGTTGGGGAAGATGTTGAGAATATCCTTCTCAAACTTATACATGCAGCTGATAACGATATCCAGAAAGCAGAGTATGGTATTGTATATATAGATGAAATTGACAAAATCAGTTGTAAATCGGAGAATATGTCCATTACCAGAGATGTGTCCGGCGAGGGCGTTCAACAGGCTCTTCTGAAAATTATTGAAGGGACAGTCGCATCAGTTCCACCGCAGGGAGGGAGAAAACATCCCATGCAGGAAATGATTCAGATAAATACAAAAAATATCCTTTTTATTTGTGGAGGTGCGTTTGTCGGTCTGAATAAGCAGAAAGCCATGAAGAAGGCAGGCCGGGCAATCGGTTTTGGCGCTGAACGAATGAAAGAAGATATTCCGTCGACTACAGAAAAGATTCAGCCAGGAGATCTGGAAAAATACGGATTAATTCCGGAACTTATAGGCAGACTGCCTGTCGTTGTTTCCCTGAACGAATTAGACGAAACAGCTCTTATACAAATCCTGACAAAACCTAAGAACTCATTAGTAAAGCAGTATGAGTCAATTTTCCGAAGGGAAGGAATAAAGCTTTCCATAAAAGAAAGTGCTTTACAAAAAATAGCCAGCATAGCCATCCAGCGTAAGACAGGGGCGAGAGGACTGCGTTCTATCATGGAAGAAACGCTGATGGACGCTATGTATGAAACACCCTCTGACAATACAATTACAGAAGTAATCGTGACCGGGGAATCGATAGAAGACACACATAAGGTACAGTATGTCAAAACAAGAACATCACATAAAAAACAAGTTGTATGATCAAAAAAGGAAAAGAACAGCGCCGGATTTCCGGCGCTGTATTTTAACTGAAACCAGGCATTTATTAAACATCAGACGGTAAATCATCTGGTACAACAAACTGAAAATCATCATGTACCTGTATATCTGACGTCCAGTCATCCGGCAGAATAAATTCGAATACCTGCGGATACTTACCATTATCTGCGACACATTTGTCAACATGCCAGCATGTACAACAGTCCGATTCCCTGCATATAGCATTTGTGTCATCAGGAGAATCAAGCCGGATCTGATACGTTCGCGGTCCTATCTGTTCAGCCTGTTGCATCAAAAGCGCATTAGCAGACAGGCCTGCATAAAGGCAGATTCCGCTCGGCAACGAAACACACATCGCCTCGATGTCTCCTGTCTGATAAGCATGGAGCATTTCCAATCCTGCGTAAGAAGTGATTCTGGAAATTCTGTTCCCAGAGTCATTTCTTTTTATATGTTCCGTGTTCTGAAAGAGCATATCCCATATTCAGGCAGCAAAAACAAGGTAGTCTGCATCTTTACATGAAAAGCTTTTAAATCTCGTACCACCTTGAACCATACTATATAAAACAGGAATATGCCTGCATATAAAGGAGGTTGAAATGGAATTAAAAGAAGCTGTAAGGACGGTATTGGTGGAAAAGTACTCTGATTTCAACGGAAGAGCAAGGAGAAGCGAGTATTGGTATTGGACGCTGTTCAACGTAGTCGTTGCGCTAATTGCGAGTGCCATCGCATCGGTATTAAAAGCACCGGTTCTGGCTTCCATATGGAGCATAGCTGTATTAATCCCATCTTTAGCTGTGTGCATCCGGCGTTTACATGACATAGGCAAGAGCGGATGGTACTATCTATTCATACTTATTCCGATTGTTGGATTGGTTTTGCTTCTTGTCTGGTTCACAAGAGACAGCCAGCCCGGTTCAAACCAATACGGCGAGAATCCAAAAGGAATTAATTAAATGTCAAGGAAGGACCGCTTTTATCATTAAAATCAGAGCGGTTTTTCATGTCAATAACTCATAACTAAAGGCACGAGCCTTAGCCCGCAAATCCAATCTGTCCACAGCATCAAAATCAAGAAAAAACAGGCATATTATTACCAAATGAATGAAAGGAGGTCTCACTTGGAAAAGTTCAAGAAAATTATCAATCCGGCAAAGAAAATCATAATTAAAGCACATGTCAACCTACCCACGACTTAAGTCGCGGGCTTGTGGAAGCAGTTCCCCGGAATTGACGAAGCATGCCGGTTTCTAAAGTCAGGTTGAGTAGCAGGTAGGAGTGATTCTTCGGGATATCGCCTACAGGTTGGGTACGGCATCCCGGCTGCGTGTGCTTCTCCAGCACGCTGTCCCCGGACAGGT
>CACYDC010000284.1 GCA_902773025.1 uncultured Ruminococcus sp. | reverse complement strand
TCAGAATATCGTACATATAATAGCATATTCAGGGTTCTTTGTCTATTTCACAAAGCCTAAATCGGCAGATTTTGTTTTTGTTTTCTTCGTCTGACATGAAGCTTGAAATTCGACCGGAATCGTGAAACCTCTTAGCCTGTTGAAAAAAAGATTATTTTAAGATAGTATGTTGTACGATCAAGATCAGCATTCGAAGAGAGGCCTCACAATTATGGGAAAAAAGACAGCCAATCTATCATTTCATACCAAAAAATATCTGCAGTACTGTTATCTCATAAGTTTGCTTACACTCTTCCCGCTTCTCGAGCATGATGGGTATTACGATATACTTGATGTAAAAGCACGTTATTTCTATATTTCAACAACCGTTTTCCTTTTTCTCCTGCTGGTCATATTGATTCTCTCTCTGTTGAAGAGAGATAAGAAATCTGACATCCTTAGCCCCCTCAAAGACAATATACCTGTGCTTTGTCTGATGGGAAGTCTTTCAATCTCTTTTTTCCTTAGTCCGGATCTGTATTCCAGTTTCTGGGGAACGAACAGCCGTTATACCGGTTTTTATGTTCTTTTTCTTAGTTGTGTGCTTTTCATTATCTATTCACGCAGCAAGAGAATGCCGTTTTATTTTTTCTCCTTTCCATACCTCGCAGCATGTTTCATAGAAATCATTGCATGGTTTAATCATCTAGGATATAACCCTTGTCTACTCTGCTCTACCTTCCTCGACTCCGGTAGTCAATTCATTTCCACTATAGGACAAAAAAACTGTTTCGCTGCATACACTTCCATGCTCCTGTCTCTATGCTTGCCGCTGTCTGTGTTCAGTTCCCATAAATTCAGAATCTTCTGTTATATTCTGAGTTTTCTCTGTTTTCTCGGAATTTTCTCAGCCTCTTCAGACAGCGGTTTTCTTGCTGCCGGTATGATATTCCTGCTTACGCTCTGGTTCAGCATGATATCACTTCCAGCTTTTCGCAGATGGGCTTTTTTGCTCTTCTTATTTGGCTGCGCAAATGCCATGAATGTTCTGTTTGTCAGTTTGCGCTATTATAATGCCTGGGATCCGGAAGGGATCTCTGCTCTGCTCTATACTCACGATAGAGTAAGTCTGTTTCTATTTGTCCTCCTGCCTCTTTTGCTGGCCGGACCATACAGCCTTATCATGAGCAGATGCTCGCAGAAAAAGCTTTTGATTCTGAGAAATATAACCTTTATAATAATAGTTTTTGCTGTTCTCCTCTCAATTACCTTATGTGTAATACTGCCATCTATCTATACATATAAGGAAGCAAAATCAATTTTTGGCAGATTTACAAAATATATATATTTTCGTGAAAAATGGGGAACTAACCGGGGGCTTATATGGACATGCACTGTTCGGGCTTTTAATGGAATGCCTTTCTGCAGAAAACTGATCGGAATTGGACCTGGGATGTTCCGTACAGCAGTAGAACGCTATGACCGCTCTATGCTCTATAATAGTCTTGACAGATATCTCCTCGATGCTCATAGTCAATATCTGCAATATCTGATCACAGCGGGAATACTCGGTCTTTCCAGCTACCTTTTCTTTTTTATTTATCTTTTCTGCCGTTTTAGTAAATACAGATCAGCAAAGCCCCTTATCAGTGTTTGCGGAATGTCTTTCATAGCGGCTTTTCTTGTTCAGGCAATGATCAACAATATTCACATTTACATTGAACCCGTCGCCTTCACAATACTGGGATGTCTTTTTGCTCTTGCAGATCGGGGAAAAAAAGAAATCGGCTTTTGAGTCCTGGATAGGCCAAAACAAAAGGGAATTGAAAATTCCAATTCCCGCAAATACAGAATGCCCGGCATCCCAATATGCAAAAAGCAGAACTTTCAATTCCCTAACAAAGCTATATGAGATCTTTTGATCTCTCCGTCAAAAAACAACAATTAATCTTCTCTGGAGAATGTGCCTTTAAAACCAGCATTACGCATTCTTACTTGAAGTTTATTATACTCTCTGGAGGACATTTCAGAAGAAACTACCACCTTCATCTTACTGGTATCAAGCTTACCGAAAGCCCCCTTTGAAATCCTGAATGCCCTGGTGCCATTCACTTTGATCTTTTTCAGATTCTCTGCACCCGCAAAAGCTTTTTTCTCAATTCTGTCAATATCCGCTCCAAGTTCAATAGTTTTTACGTCGGAAGCATCTTTTAGCGCACCTGAACCAACTGTAGTAATGTTATAAGAAGTACCGTTAACAGTTACTGTACCCAGTGAAACCTTCTTCTTATTCTCTGCTTTTTCAAGAATTGCGGTACCATTTGAGTTTGTACTCACAGTTCCGGCATCCGTATCTGACACCACAGAAGTACCTTGCTGCGGATCATTGTTTATATTGTTATTAACTAATGAGTTGACTAATTCCTGCTGTGCTGCAGCTCTTTCCTCGGTTGCTTGAGAACTTAGAGAACTATCTACATACCGTACTAATTGGTCCGGAGTCTCAATCTCAGCACCGGTTATTGTCGAACTCAAAGAACTTCCTCCAATAATCAAAGCCCCTGCAAGCGAAAAGATAGTCAGAATTTTCTTCATATTCATGACAAAATCCTCCTAAATTGAAATTTATAACTGAAAGTAATTATATCCTTTTCTCTTTTTTTGTAAAGACTCCAATTTGCATTTTCCATGTATTATTTTGATTCTCCATATTTTATTAAACAGTTCACTATGGCGCATTGAAACGTCATAAATAGCAGCGGCCATTACCTGTCACTCCTCTGGCTAACGGTCAGAAAATGAACTCTGTCCCCCATTCTGTTTTCCTTCTTGCAATATCCCCTGTTTTCTGTAAAATTAAGGAAAGCAGGCTTTACTTGGGTTTTATAATATTTGAACAGAAACCGTTCACAATCCTGCTGCCAATAAAAATGCACGGAGGTTCTCACGCATGATCAGTGCCAATGATGTCACTCTGCGCCTTGGAAAAAAAGCGCTTTTTGAAGATGTCAACATCAAATTCACCGAAGGCAACTGCTACGGTGTCATCGGAGCAAACGGTGCCGGAAAATCCACCTTCCTGAAGATTCTGTCCGGAAGC
>CACYDC010000283.1 GCA_902773025.1 uncultured Ruminococcus sp. | reverse complement strand
ACTTGCCGAAGGGGGAAGAATCTTCCGAACACCTGAAGGGCAAGAATTTCACCTTGAAGACGCAATGCGCCATGTTGATCATCCTATCATTATTGACCCTCCGACGCCAGTCGATCCACCCACAGGACCTGAAGACAGGGATGAAACGGAGGAGGATCTTGGGCCTGACAATATCACGCTTTACGAGCCCGACCGACTCCATACCTGTAGCACCATCTACAGGGGGGCGTCAGAATTAAGGATAAATGATCAAATCCTTGAAGACATGACGGTAGGAGACTTTCTAGTTGATAATCGCAATATCGAGATGGCACGCAATGAGGGACTTGAGGGACTCAGGATGCTCGTTTTACGCCGCTGTAATCCGAGAATGATGGATCCACCGATTACTGTATCGAGGGACTACGTATTGCTGAGGGATCCGTATACCATAGATGATAGAAACGCAATATATGTTCAGGTTAAATTTGCTGAGGAGACCCATGACAAACAGTTTAGGGATAAACTTTTTGGTGACAAAAGGAGAGGGATTGAGCCTGATCCGCGCAAATATATCGTTGCAATGGGGCGAGTAACAAAAATTAGTGATCCCAATTACACAATATATAGATTGTCACCAGTATCATCAGCGCGTCTCTGCTTTATAAGGGACATAAGAAGATAAAATGCCAAACAGAAAAACGCTGACAGAAATAGTAAGATTTGATAAGCCTGGTATGGTAGCAGACATACCGGGTGCATTTTCATTTACAAGTTCAGATTATTCTTTCGATGACAAGACCAAGATTCTTGATGCTTGCTCAATGACAAAAGCCTATATCGAGAACAATAGGGAGCATACTAAGAAGTCAGCGGATATGAAAAGCGATTTTGCAGTTGCATATGATGTATTTAATTCTATATGTGATGCATCAGTCAGGTTGAGGGAAAAAGAATTTTTAAAGCTTTTCAAGGCAATCATAATGATTGAATTCAATGGGGCAGAACTTGATACCTGCAGGCAGGCAAGAGAAGCAATTTCAAGAATAAATGTGTTGGACAAGTCCCAAACTGAGCTTATCGAATGCATGGATATTTTGAAAACAACATATGCCCCCGATTATGCAGCCAACTATTCTTCTCTAAATTCTGAAGAGTATTCAAGTTTATCGTCGGCTTTGACCAATGTTATTACAATCCTAAAAAGAAATAACAAATATTGGCTTGATGCGATTAGCCTGCTTTGCTATGATCCGGAATACAATGATGTGGAGCTTGAGAATAAGTACATTTATTACGCATTTACAAGTCTTCTCGGGTCGTACTCGGATGCTAATATATGCATTATCGAGCCGACACCTTTCTTTATCCGGAAGATGTTACAGGATACCGATCTTATTACTGTGGACACCACTGTCGTTCTTAAAAACGATCATCTTGCCAATCTGATAAAGAGTGTTCTTGATTCCAACAGAAATGCAAATATCAGGGTAATTACCTTAGAAGAATACTTTAAAGTGATCAAACTTGGTCCGGCAGGTTTGACACTGATGTTTGGAAATCATTTTGAAGCACTTGATGAAAAGGTGGGCGTAATTGAAGCGATGTTCAGTGAGGCGAGAGACAATCATGTACTTTGTTACTTGGATTCTGATTCTGCCATCAACATGAGTAATTCTCACATACATGATCTGATAAAGAGCTCTGATATTCAACGCATCGATCTTCTTCCTTCCGGAATCATCAGAGGCACATATCCTCAGAAAAAAACGTATCTTAAGCTGAACTATGGAGATATACACCATAAGCATGACATAGAGGTCGTATTCCATAGCCTGATTGATACGGGGGATTACCAGGCTATATCTACCAAAACTCATAGTGTAGAAATTGAAAAAACAGTTTACAACGATAATCCGAAATGTATCAGAGGTTATTATAGAGATTCTGAGCAAAAAAGATTAAAAAAGGGAGATGGGGAAAGACACATTGCAAAAGTGTATGCTTTTTCTCCTGAAATCGATTTCCTGTATACGATGTTTCCGCATGATGACAATACAGCTAGAATAAGAGCATATGTCAGAATCGGCAGTGACCTTAAACAGAAGCCTGTTGTGATTCCGAATACGAAGAAAGAAAAAAGAAGTATCAAAATTAACACAATAACCAACTGGCTTGAAAGCGACTATCCGTTTGTAGAAATACGTAAAAAGGATGCAGGTATGATATCGGTAAGAAGCATTGTGTCGGATGCGATTCGCAGCCTGTATAAGGGAAGACCCGTAACAGTCAAGACTCTTATATACGCATACTATGAACTTGAAGAAGAGGAGTATGGAAAGAATAGAGACTTTATCTCGATGCTTTCAAACTCAGAGATTGCTGAGTTTAAGATTGACAGAATAACGACCAATCACTTAAATGATTTCCTCCTGTCGGCTTACGAATCGAAAGAACTCTGCACATCTCTGAGTGCTGCCACAGGGATTATGAGAAAGATGTTTGACTTGGCAATTGAAAATGACCATTGCAGATTTAACCCCGCAGATTCGTTGCTTATAAGGAACAGAGAAAGATTTGAGGAACTTGATGAAGTCAATTATGCAGTCGGTAAAAGGTTCCTTTCGGACGAGGAGCTTACTGATATAGCAACAAGGTGTTTCAAGAGAGTTAAGGAGGGAGAAGCTATTTACCTTGCTGTCCTTATAAGGCTGTTTCTGGGAATAGAGGCAAATATCATTGCGGCCTTAACCTGGAAAGACCTTGTTTCGTTAAGAACAGATAGCAAGAGAATATATCAGTTCCGAATCGAGAAGCAGGTGGGTAAGGATGGGAGCGCAGTAGTGCCGCTTAAGAGGAACGAGCAGGTGAGGATGATACCGTTACCAGGAGGGTTGGCTGAATTGATTATGAAGGCCAAAACTACAGCGGAATCAAAATTCATCGAAACACAGGATGACAGGCTTACTAATCATAGAATACTGACTTATAACAGTATAAATAATAACTTATCCGAATCAGTTGCGGTAGTTACTCCAGCGGCAATCAACCAGCTTTGCAGAGAGATGCTCAAGGGCCTTGATATACCGGATATGGTTGTTCCCGTTCCGGATAACCGATTTGGAATAGCAGAAAACGATCTTGGCGCTTTTCGTGGAGACATATATAAAAACACGTTCAGGCATTACATGGTTAGAGAAACAGACATCGGTCTTGGTGAATTAAATTACTTGCTTGGTATAGCTGCGCCAAATGTTGACTACGGTAGCTACATTGGATGCGATGAAAAACGAAAGCAGATCGGCATGCAGAAAAAGATTGAATCTATGTATGAGGCAATTGTATCGGAGATAAAGAATGAACAGTATAATTCTTGACAATAAATTCAAACTGTATACTCCTGATAATAGTCCCAACTTGATGTGGGCGATCGCAAATGGGTTTGAAGAGATTAATGATAAGAACGGTGTGAATGAGAGCAACAGGCTTTTATATGTTTCAGACTATAACAACACGATTTGCCCTGCGATTAGGCCAGGGCTTGCAATAGCTGACTATACAGAGGCAGATATCAGAGATCTTTTTTCGAGAATAGTATCTTTGTTCCCAATAAGTGAAGCTACATTCAACAGTAGGCACAGACATCTGATACTTGATCCATTAGAGTGGTTCAATGAGCATTATGTGAATTCTGAGGACCGAGACTGGGGAGCGTTCTATAAGTTTGACGATAAAGGTCTAGGCCTGGACGTTGCTCTTAGTCGTGTCAGGAGGACATTTACCGACAGGGAAGCTCTGATACTAAAACATGAACTCCTGGACGACATGAGCCACATATCTGGGGAATATGTGGGTATAGCTATCTGTGAATATGCCGCAGCAAGACTGAACGAGAGTGCGGGGCTATATTATAACGACATATACCCGATGCTCACACATACAAAAGAATATCTTATGAGACTTGGGGTCAATACAACAAAACTGCACAAAAACGAATTGAAACTCAGCGGGAAAACGTTGAATGCGCCAAGGATTATCCCGATACTGGATATTCTTCGAGATAGTCTAATTAAAAGAATGAATTATATTGAATCAAAGATGCAGTTTCCATATTCAGATGCTACAGGGCATATATATTCTTCTGTGCTTGAGCTACCTGTTGTTTGTCGCGAAGATGACTTCACCAGAAGAAGTGGCGCAGATAATATTTCAGATGCTGCGAGGGAACTGTTCAAGGACAAATTGCAGATCAATGAGAATAGAATGTCAGGAATCAGCGAGTTGATGTTCAGAGATTCGGAACTGTTTGCAGAAGAAAAAGATCCGACTTGTTATACATGCAGAAGAGATTGTGCAACAGAGCTAAGTATTGCATTCGAAGAAGAAAGATACGGCTTGGCATATCTTCAGTATTATATAGGCCATCAAATTGAAGATAAGCGTTTCCGAAGGAATGATTTTACGGACGAGTACTATCTCCATAAGATGAAAAAACTGATTGAGAAATCCCATCGTGTCAATCGGTTGTAATCTGTTGCTTATATTTGGCTGATCTGTAGCTCGCTTTTCATCTCACTGATTATCTCGGAGATGACTTCAACTGCAGTGATAGCATCGGAATCTCCAAGTTCTTGTATGATCATGCAAACCGCGCGGAGGATCTCCTTAACGAGATCCTTGGCGTCCTTTTTGGTAGCGACCACATGGTAGCTTTTTTGTGGCGGTCATTATCATTGCGGTACTCCTTTCTGTATGTATAATAACAGCTTAATCTCTTGATATCACAGTGCTTCAGCTGTTTCAGGAAGCACATTTTGGCGAGCGGAAATCTTGCAATATAACGTGATTATAATGTCGGATAGCAAGTGTTTTTTTTCGATACAAAGATGATCGGCAAATCGATATGACGATACATGTATATTAATAGTGTTACATAATGCAACTTGTTGGAATTACATCTTATATCAGCTATTATTAGAAACAAACAGACATACTCTTATATAACCTGAAAAGGAGAACAGAATGGGCTATCAGAGTGAAGCCGAACTGGAAAGCCAGCTGATAGCCTTGAATAACTCACTTGGATGCCAGCAGTTATAAAGACTAACTACTACAGAAGAAGGCCTAGAAAAAACTATGAATAATCAGATTAGATATCCAGCAATAGTGGCTAATAAAAAAAGTGTTTTTACAATATTTTTCCCAGATTTTGATGTGAGGGCAGATGGTTTTGATGACTTTGAGCTAACAACATACTTTGCAACAAGATTGCTAGGAGAGATACTAATTGATTACGAAAAAAGCAACAGAACATTACCAAGGAAAAGTGCTATAGATGAGGTAGGCGCTGACGAAACCGTAATTGATGTTAACGTGGACCTGAATGACTATAAAAAGCGTGCTTTAGAAAATGAAAAAAGAGTAATGCTTGAGATACCAATTATTGATAGTAACGTTACTTCTGAAAAGAAACAAATCAAAAGGCTTCTTGAATTCAGCAATATAATCAGAAATAAGTTTTTCATAGCAATAGTTATTGCCATTAGTATGGCTTTGATTTTTGGAGCCATATCAAATTCCGTTCAAGAAAGAAAAGAGGCACAACTTAAACAGGAAATCGTGGGAAAAGCTGAACAATACTTGGAGGTATCGCGATCACTTATAAGAGATGGTTCTTATGATCAGGCAGTGGCTGAATTATGTAAGATAGATAAACTGGATGGTATTGAAAGTGATCGTATATTGAACGAACAAAAGGCATTAAAAAAATATGCATATTTATTGAGTATTAGAGTAGATGGAGTTAGCAACAAAATTGGGTATCAAAAGAAATTAATCAGTGAAATATCTTTCAGAAATGGTGATGAGTTCTATGAGGAATACAAATCACTAAAAGCTAGTATAGAAGAGGAATATGAGTTAGCTCAATGGATAAATATAGTAAATACGTCAACTGACGAGAGGGAGAGGCGGGAAAAAATTGCCTCAGGTATTCCATTTGAGGGAATGAAAGAGTCAGATATCAGCAGTACTTCAGTAGGGGCTTATTCAATAAAAGAGGTGGATCTGGTATATGATAAGTCTGATAAGTATGACGCTTTATATGAGTGGGATGCTGAACCGACTGAATCCTTCACATTTCCGCTAATAGTTGGGACTGCTAATGGTGTGGTGACGTATGTAGAAAAAGCATTTGATTTATGGGCATGGGATGGGGATAAACCACTGTTTTTAGACAGAACATATCGGAGCAGAGAATTGCCAAAAGAGAATGATGAATACGATGCATATAATTATTATACAGGCATTGAATTTGCAGATGCGAACCAGACCGCTTTTGTTGATATAGTTATAAGAGATTTGACTGAAAAAGGTATCTATTCTCAAATTGACAAAGATGTAGTACAGGATTATGCATGGATAAAAGCTTTTGACTATTGGCTTTCTGTGCAAAAATATAGGGTCATAAACCAAAAACAGGTAGATGATGATTTCCAGGATGTTGTTAACAATTCACAGAACTGATTTTGGATCTATTAAAAACAGCTATTATACGTAAGTAAAGAAAGAGTCGGAACACTATATGATCAATATAACAGATAGAATAAAAGCATTAACAAAAATCATTGAGTCAGGCAATTGCACTCCATCAGATGCAAATGATTATAGAAAACAAGTGCAGGAAATGAAATCTATTGTGGGATGGCTCAATTACCAATGTACTGCTCTTTATCAAGCGAAATATGATAATGAGACAAAAGAACTACAGATGAAGATGAAAAATACAACCAAGTATCGTTTTAGAATTGTTCGTTTCGATATTACAACAGAAGATAGTTCTCACATTCCAATAACTGTAAACGACTGGAGCCCAAATAGCACGAAAACAATTTCTTTTTTCCATGACTTTAATTATGACTACGGGTATAAGACAAGGAAAACCATAAAGCTGACTATAGATAGTAAATCGGTTGAATATGACCTATATGATGCAAATGCTTATAAACACACTGGGAATGATAACGAAAAGAGATTCATTCAACCCTCTCGTTATTCAAAAACACAAGGATATCTTACTATTGTTAGAAACTTCTATTCAGCTGTAACCGAGTATGACTTGAAAGCGAAGTCGCGAATGCTTGAAGATTTAATCATAACCATTTATGATAGAGTTTCAATAAAACCAGAACTTATTACAAAGATAATAAAACTGGAAGAAATATATCTGCCTACGGTATGCAGAAGCCTTGACAACTATATAGATGTAATAAAAAAAGACGCCGCGGGTAACAACACTAATGAAATAGTAAAGATTGCAAGAAATAATCTTGATATAGCCATAGTTGCGTTAACTAATTTAAAAGAGGAGCTATATTCTTCTGCTATACTTGAAAATACTATAGATACTATAGTGATGAAAAGTATGATGAGGGAAGAAGGGCTGCTGAAATAAAAAAGGAAGAATTTGAATATGGCCAACAAAGTCAGAAATATACCAAAGCCACAGAATGTATACATCTAATCCGAACGGACTTCCGTCGGCATCGTATAGCAGAATGACGCTGCTCGACGAAGCCCTGGCGGCTTAAATCAATTTGGGAGAGGGTCAGAGACTGCACTTTTCTTGACATCCCCATATACGCTTCTGCTGAACAACACTAAACGAAAATCGGTGTATATAGATAATGTTTTTTTTCAACAGGGCTTGACACAATAAAGTGCATAGCGGCCGTGAGATCAGCGAAAGGATGTGCTAATAGGTTATACCTATTTGAAGCAGAGGATGTGTGTGTCATATACATCAACGTGCATTGTATTATTATTGTATTAAAATATCCATATGCCCTAAAAACACAAAAGGAGGAAAAGCTGTGGGCGAGACCATAGGTCACACTAGAGCAAGTGCTTCCGATCAGAACTCGGCAAGGCAGGAGGTAGCGCTTATATAGCTATGGATGCACAAAGCTTTTTCAGAAATAGCAGTGATGAGGTATAAGTCTATTCACAATCGTGTAAGAAACCTTGCCTGCCAAAACTGCAGGAATCCTTTGGAGATAATAAAGAAAAATAAGCATTTGGTTTTTACACAATAACCAAATGCTTTTTTATATCCATAAATTGGTAAATTTAGTGGCTCGTTACTTCCTCGATGAGCGGCTTTATTAATGACGGAGTATATCATCCCGGCAGTTGATGT
>CACYDC010000282.1 GCA_902773025.1 uncultured Ruminococcus sp. | reverse complement strand
TATGGAGCTGGTGGACAGACTCGAACTCCCGACCTGCTGATTACAAATCAGCTGCTCTACCAACTGAGCTACACCAGCGAATTTCGCTAATCATCATTCCTGACGACTCCATAATAATAGCATAAAAAAACATCTTTGTCAATACATTTTTTATAAATATTTTTATTTTATCAGAAAAATTTTTTTTTGGTATTTTTTATGAAATTCTGATTCTTAACTATTTCTTTACATTTCAGTTATAGAATATAATCATAAACCAAATACAGAACTCTGTAGAAAAAATGACAGGGAGGAAAAACAATGGAGTATATATTTGAAGCTGAAAAGATATGTAAAAAGTATAAGAATAAAAAGGTTTTGAATGATGTCAGCTTTAAACTAAAAAAAGGACATATATATGGCCTGATAGGTCCTAACGGCGCCGGAAAAACAACGATCATGAGAATTATGGCAGGTCTTACTGAACAGAGCAGCGGAAATATGAAATTCTTTGAAAAACCGGGTGATGATGATAACGGCAGAAAACGCATGAGCTTTATTCTTGAAACACCGTATATGGATCCCAACATGACAGCATATGAAAATATGCAGTATATCCAATATGTGAGAGGTGTTTCTAATAAAAAAAGGATAGATGAATTGCTTGAATTTGTAGGTATAGCAGATACAGGCAAAAAGAATGCAAAAAAGTTTTCTCTTGGTATGCGTCAGAGATTGGGAATTGCCATGGCGCTGATGCCGTCGCCGGAATTCATGGTACTCGATGAACCGTTTAACGGACTTGATCCAGAAGGATTTGCAGATCTCAGAGGTATATTAAGCGAACTGGTAAAAAAAAATAATATGACAATTCTGGTATCAAGTCATATACTAAAGGAACTGTCAGAGCTTTGCACAGACTACATTATAATAAGAAATGGACAGATCGTTGAAACTATATCTCAAGAAGAGCTTGAGGAAAAATGCAAAAGCTATATTTCAGTAAGAACTAACGATACCAGTAAGGCAGCTGCAATAATTGAGAAACAGCTTGGAATAAAAAACTATAAAATAGACGAAAAAAATGAAATGCATATTTTTGAGAGTATCAATATGATCGAAAAAATATCAAAAACAATTACAGACAACGGCTTGACAATACTCAAATTCGTTCTTGAAGAAGAGAGTCTTGAACAATATTATTTATCAAAGGTAGGTGAAAGTGATGAATAAACTTATCAGATCGGAGTTGTTCAGATTTACTCATTCCGGGTCAAATATGAAATTAGGAATATTTACAGCAGTAATAATTATTATCATGTCATTTCTTGTGAACTATCAATACATAGATAAAACCTTGTGTGAAAACCTTTTGAGCGGTGAATCAGGTTTTGTAATGATGGTAATAATGATTTTTGTGCCGTTAGGAACCGTAGCAACAACCGTTTTTGCGTATACAAATAAATCAGCATATTACGAGATCATGTCAGGAAGCGGAACAAATAACATACTTTGTTCAAAGCTGATAGTTGACGGAGGGCTGATATGGATCGCAACACAGATATCTGTAAGTGTATATTTCGTAGTAGTGTCTGTTAAAAACGGGATCGGGGAAGGAATAGATAATCTGGGAGTAAGATATCTTTTGATGACGATTGTAATACTTCGTGTTGTGATGAGCAGTGTACTTATAGTTACGGCCTTAAAAAGCTTTATTGCGGGTTTAGTAGCATATATAAGGTTTATGTTTGTTGACATGATGACAGGCGTACTCCTTACATCAGTAACCGAATTTGCAGACAGCGCATGGTCAAACCTTTTTATAAATTTCCAACTGACAAATATTTTTGTCGGTGAAATTGAAACTGGTCTTGTACTTAACATTGTTTTAGGAGCATTGATCGAGGTTGCTATGTGGTATATCATTTCATATGTTGGAATGAAAAAGAAGATGTTTAATTGATTGTATTTTTGCAGTAGTAGAAGTCGAGGTCCAGGCGAGCAGCAAGGCAGCCCCAACAATACGTCACCCGGCAAAATTGGCACGGAAATGAATTTTCAAAATATTGTACCTTTTTCATAGAATAAACACAAGTTTTTTTGGAAAGGGGTCCGGGGGATAACCTTTTTTTCTTAAAAAAGGTTTCCTCCGGCAGGGGTTGGGACAGAGTCCCAATATTCTGAAGAAGAAAGTTGATTTCCATGCAAAATTGGGAGGTGTTGATTTCCATGCAAAATTGGGAGGAACTGTTGACAAGAGATGGTTTTGAAGTTATAATAGTGTACGGAAAATTCCCGACAGTTCGGTTGCACCATCCTGTCGTTAAACAAAACCAGGGCTTCCGATAGAATAATTATGCTTTGATGATCACAAAGCAAAACTTCAAAAAATACAGTGAATATTGAATTTCGCAGTTATTAATGTAGGTAGTATCAGTAATTGCGTGAATGAGACTGAGCTTGTTTATGATAATGATGAATAGATGATTTTTGCTGTGATTTTTGAACGGAATGCGCCTGTTTTACAGGCGCATATTTTTTTGGGGTGATTTATAATGTATAAGCTGAAAACTACAGCTGCTTTTGACAGCGCTCATTTTCTGTACGGGTATGAAGGAAAATGCAGCAATATCCATGGCCACCATTGGGTTATTGAAGCAGAAATAAGTTCTGCTCAATTACAGCAAAACGGTGTGTGCAGAGGTATGGTCATAGATTTTTCTGACTTGAAACGTGAACTGAGAGGTATTGCAGATAGCTATGATCATAGTCTGATCTATGAAGCAGGATCGCTTAAGAGCAAAACAATAGAAGCATTGGAAGAGGAAGGCTTTCGACTGATCGAAATACCGCTGCGTCCCACTGCGGAAAATTTTGCAAAAATTATCTATGATTCACTTTTCGGAAAAGAACTTCCGGTTAGTAAGATAACTGTATACGAAACACCTGAAAACTGTGCAAGCTATGAGGGATTTGAAAATGTATGATGTAGTTGAAAGCTTTGTAAGCATAAACGGAGAGGGTCCACACGCCGGCGAACCGGCCATATTTATACGGTTCAAGGGATGCAATCTGAATTGTATATATTGTGATACAAAATGGGCTAATTGTGCGGATGTACAATCGGAAAAAATGTCTGCTGAAGAACTTTGCGTGCTTGTCAGAAATACCGGTATCAGAAATGCTACCCTGACCGGAGGCGAACCGCTTTTGCAGGATGGTATTAAGGAATTAATAGAGTCCCTTGCAGTTCAGGGATGCAGGGTGGAAATAGAAACTAATGGAAGTATTCTGATAAAGGATCTTGCCGATTCAGAGCATCGTCCCGTATTTACAATGGATTATAAGCTTCCGTCGAGCGAAATGGAAGAAACTATGTGTACAGAGAATTTTAAATATTTGGGAATACATGATTCTGTAAAATTTGTTTCGGGAAGTATAGCAGATCTTGAGCGTGCAAGGGAAATAATAAAAAAGTATTCTCTTATAAAAAAGTGTCATATATTTATAAGTCCGGTTTTTGGTAAGATTGATCCTGCTGAAATTGTGGACTTTATGATAAAAAATAAAATGAACTATGTCCGCCTGCAGCTTCAGCTGCACAAATTCATATGGGACCCGACAAGAAGGGGAGTGTAAACAGAATGGATACAAAAGCTATAGAATATCATGTCAGAGGTTTGCTGGAAGCGATAGGAGAAGACCCGGACAGGGAGGGGCTGCGTGAAACACCGCAAAGAGTCGCAAGGATGCTTGAGGAGGTTCTGGAGGGAACAGCCTACAGCAATCACGAGGTTGCAGAGATGTTTGGAAAAACATTTGAGGCTCCCGACAGTGAAAGCAATGATGCAATTATAATGAAGGATATTACTGTATTCAGCTATTGTGAACATCATTTTGCATTGATGTATGATATGAAAGTGAATGTAGCCTATATACCGCATGGCAGAGTGATAGGACTCAGCAAAATAGCAAGAATATGCGATATGGCTGCAAAAAGACTTCAGCTTCAGGAAAGACTGGGAAAGGATATAGCAGAAATTATTTCAGAAGCTGCCGGAACTCCGGATGTAGCTGTGGCAATATGCGGAAGTCACAGCTGTATGACAGCCCGTGGAATACGCAATGTATCGTCAAAAACCTATACCCAGACATTTATAGGTCAGTTCAGAAATGATCCTGATCTTAAATCACTTGTAAGATTTGAACGCTAAGGAGGTCAATTATGAAAGCGCTTGTTCTATTCAGCGGAGGAGTAGACAGCACCACCTGTCTTGCAATAACGGTTGATAAATATGGAGCAGAAAATGTCATAGCCCTGTCTATCGGTTACGGACAAAAACATGAGCGTGAACTTGACTGTGCCAAAAAAATAGCCGCGTACTACAATGTCAGATATAAACAGCTTGATCTTGCGCCGATATTTGAAGATTCGGACTGTTCTCTGCTCAATTCATCAGATCAGGATATCCCTTTGGAAAGCTATGCTGAACAACTGAGCAGAACCGATGGAAATCCTGTATCTACATATGTACCTTTCCGTAACGGACTTTTCCTTGCATCAGCAGCGAGTATTGCATTGTCAAACGGCTGCACCGAAATATACTACGGAGCGCACAGCGATGATGCAGCAGGAAATGCGTATCCCGACTGTAGCAAGGAATTCAACGATGCAGTTAACAGTGCTATATTTATAGGCAGCGGTAATCAACTAAAGGTTGTCGCGCCATTTATAGGTCTGACTAAGGCACAGGTTATAGCCAAGGGATTATCTCTTGATGTACCGTATAAAATGACATGGAGCTGCTACTCAGGCGGCAATGAACCATGCGGTCTTTGCGCAACTTGTCGTGACAGAGCTGCTGCATTTGCTGCAAATGGTATTTGCGATCCTGCAATTTCTGCGAAGTCTTAACGTAAATACACGTTATAAATGATGAAAAATAACGACAACTCAGACTAAGCAAATAAGGAGATAAATATGACAGGAAGAAAAGAAACAGAAACCGGCAACATTTCACTGCTCGGAAATAAAAATATTAGCTACTCATCAGATTATTCACCCGAATTATTGGAAACATTTCCGAATAAACATCCGGATAACGATTATTTCGTAAAATTTAATTGTCCGGAATTTACAAGTCTTTGTCCGATAACAGGACAGCCGGATTTTGCGTCCATTTATATTTCTTATATTCCGGGTGAGGTTATGGTTGAAAGCAAATCCCTCAAGCTGTATTTATTCAGTTTTCGCAATCACGGAGATTTTCATGAGGACTGCGTAAATATAATAATGAAGGATCTTATTAAGCTGATGGATCCCAAATACATAGAAGTATGGGGGAAATTTCTGCCGCGCGGAGGAATTTCAATTGATCCGTACTGTAATTACGGCAAACCAGATACAAAATGGGAAAAGCTTGCCTGGGACAGACTTGCACATCATGATATGCATCCTGAAACAATAGATAACCGCTGAACAATACCTTTGGAGGAACTGTTATGGCTCGTCAAAAACATCAGAAAGCAAAAATACTAATAATAAACGACCTTCTTCGCAGTGCAAGAGGAATAGAAAATGCTATTCCAACACAGGAATTCTGCCGTATTCTTGAAGAAAAGGGTATCTCATGTGACAGAAGGACTCTGAGTGACGATATCACACTTCTTTCTGAATACGTAAATGAAAACGATAGCTACGATTACACTATAGCCTGTGATAATTCCGGCAGACAATATGCGTATTATTCTGTCAGCAAACCTTTGTCAGACGGACTCAGACTAGATACAAAGGAATTACAGACACTCCTTACGGGCATAAATACACTAAAATTTACAGAAGATCTTACACCGGCAGATACAGAACGGCTTAAAATGAAGCTTATAGACAGCGCTGCTGAATGTGAAAGAGTAAGGCTTATGGAATATGCTGATTCAGTGTACTATCCGCTGGACACAATAGCAGCTAAGCTTCTGATAGACTGGATAAATTCGCTCACATTCATGAAAGGCTCAATGTCGGACAGAATCATAGAAACATTAATAAATCTTGCCGACAGCGATGATCGGAGAGCGCTCAGATCAGAAAAATTCAACCCGATGTATCAGAAACAAAATAATAATGGAATAACCCTTTATGATATAGATAAGCTGTTTCGTGCCATAGACGAGAAAAAGAAGCTGTGTTTCAGATATTTCCGGCTTGACGAGAATAAAAACAAGCAATACCGTCATGACGGGAAAGAATATACAACAGAACCGCTGACTCTGACTCCTAATGATGGTCATTATTACCTCATCTGCTATGATGTCGGATCTCAGAATAAAATGCGGACATATCGTATTGACAGGATGTCTGATATCAGAATAACTGACGATGACATTTCGGCTGATGCCATAGAGTTTTCAAAAAGCATACCCGGACTTGCAGTACAAACATTCCGTATGTTCAGCGGACCGGTGGAAAGCGTGACGCTGGAATTTGAAGATACTATAATTGACAATGTTCTTGATAAATTCGGGTATGACACGAAGATAGAAAGAATATCTTCCGGTTATTGCCGTATTAAAGAGGAAATTCAGTTAAGTCCGCCTTTCTTTAGCTGGCTTTTTCAGTTTACGGATAAAATGAAGATTATTTCACCAGATAGTGTTGTGGAACAATATAAAGAAATGTGTTCTGTGAATATCGGGAAATATCAATGATTTTTACACAGTAATTTACATTTCAAAATACTGAGTTACAATTTGTGGGCCGTTGTATTGTGATCTGATGTAGTAATATAAAACAAATTTATACTTTTTCTGAATAATTCTTTGTATTTTAAGGTTATTGAAATTATTGCGATATTTTATATAATATAAGATGTAGATTTGGATATATAAAAATGAGGATCAGGTGTAATATGAAAACAATAACCGATTATTTTGAAAAGGCGGTTTCGGAAAATCCCGATAAAACAGCTGTAAGCGATGAAAATACTTCTCTTAGCTACAATAAACTCATGGACCTTGCAAGAAGTGTCGGAACGGCTCTTGCGTCTATGGGAAGAAAGCGCAGCGCTGTGGCTCTTTTCCTTGACAAAACTCCATTATGTGTCGCCGCTATGCTCGGTACAGCATACAGCGGAAATTTCTATATTGTTGTAGATTCCAAAATGCCTGCCGAAAGAATAAAAATGATGTTCTCCACCGTAAGTCCTGCTGCGGTCATTACTCAGCCGGAACTTGAGGGAACTCTGAATGAAACAGGATTCTCCGGCAAAGTGTATTTTATCGGTGATATAATTGAAACAAAGCCGGACAACAGTGTTCTTGAGGCTGTCAGGGCACAAATCACACAGACAGATCCGCTGTATTGTCTTTTTACTTCAGGTTCAACAGGTGTACCGAAGGGTACGGTAGTATCTCATGGAAATGTTATTGCATATACGGACTGGTTTATAAACAGATTTGAAATAACAAACAAAACTGTATTTGGCAGTCAGACTCCGTTTTATTTCAGCATGTCGGTGTCGGATCTTTTCAGCGCTCTGAGAACAGGTGCCGAGCTTTCAATTATTCCTAAAAAATACTTCGCTTTTCCGATAAAGTTGATACAGTATCTTAATGAAAAACGTGTAAACACGATATATTGGGTGCCGTCTGCGCTTTGCATTGTTGCAAATTCGGATCTGTTCAAGTATGCAAAGCCGCAATACCTTGAGAAGGTACTGTTTGCAGGTGAGGTAATGCCTGTAAAGCAGCTGAATTACTGGATATCGTATTTTCCGGATGTAATGTACGCAAATTTGTTTGGACCTACTGAAACGACGGATATATGTACATATTACGTTGTGAATCGTG
The DNA here is from genome assembly GCA_902773025.1 of uncultured Ruminococcus sp. Taxonomy (GTDB): domain Bacteria; phylum Bacillota; class Clostridia; order Oscillospirales; family Acutalibacteraceae; genus UBA1213. The sequence goes on along the minus strand of CACYDC010000282.1, from coordinate 5,220 downwards.
AGTTTGACGCTGCTGAATCTCTGCCTATCGGCAATGCCTGCGAAAACTGTGATGTTTTCGTAGTAGATGAAAACGGAAAAGAATGTGAAAAACACCAGGAAGGCGAGTTATATGTAAGAGGACCGTTTGTTGCATACGGGTACTATAATAATCCCGAAAAAACGGCAGAAGCGTTCGTACAGAATCCCCTGAATAAGTCATATCCCGAACTTGTATATAAAACCGGAGATATCGTTAAGTATAATGAGTATAATGAGCTTGTTTACTGCGGACGCAAGGATCATCAGATAAAGCATATGGGATACAGGATAGAACTGGGAGAAATAGAAAATGCTTCAACAGCTGTTGAAGGAGTACTCAGCGCAGCCTGTTTATATAACAGCAGTGCCGATGTTATCATTCTCATATATCAGGGTAAGCCGGAAGAAAATGAAATGCTTTCCCAGGTTAAAAAGAGGGTGCCGGAATATATGGTGCCGGGTAAGGTCGTAAAAATATCATCAATGCCGCACAACAGCAATGGTAAAATTGACAGAGTGCTGCTTAAAAATACTTATGGGGTTTTATGAAAACCTTAGAATAAAAAACGGAGGAATTTAAAATGGAAGAATTACTTGAAATACTTAGTCAGGTTAAGCCGGGTGTGGATTTTGAAAAGGAAACAGAGCTTGTGGATTCCGGAATACTTGATTCTATGGCAATAATTCAGCTTGTTGCAAGACTGTCAGATGAATATGATATAGAGATAACACCGATAGATCTTGTTCCTGAGAATTTTAATTCGGCGCAGGCTATTTATGAGCTTATCAAAAGATTAGATGACTAAGGAGAGATAGGGATTGACATATATTTCATACCTGTATTTTTTCGGGTTTGTTGCAGTTGTTTATCCGCTTTATCTTGTCTGTCCTAAAAAACAAAAATGGATGGTTCTTTTTGCAGGAAGTTGTCTGTTCAGTATAATACTGGACGGATTTCTTGCTGTTTGTCTGCTTGTTACATCACTGGCGGCATTTTTTTGCGGAAAACTGCTTACAAAGCTTCAGGAGGGTTTTAATACAGCCAAAAAGGATTTATCCAAGGATGAAAAAAAACAGCTCAAAGCAAAGGTGACAAAGAAAAAGAAGGCAGTCGTGGCTTCAGGTACAATAATATCTCTCAGCAGTCTTGTTGTGTTAAAATATACCGGATTTTTCGAGGGGATATTCAATTCAGTATCAGGTATCTTCGGCGGAATACAGCTTCCTTTGATAACCTTCGCATTACCGTTGGGAATATCATACTATACACTTCAGGCAATAGGCTATATAGTAGATACCTATAGGGGAAAATACAAGGCAGAAACAAATTTTGCTAAGCTCGTACTTTTCATAAGCTTTTTTCCACAGATTACCGAAGGACCTATCGGACGGTATGATAAGCTTATGCCTCAGCTTGTTGAGGGACATAAATATACGAATGAGAATTTTACCGGCGGAGCAACACTTATTTTTTGGGGACTTTTTAAAAAGCTTGTGATATCCGACAGGGCTTCATATATGGTCGCAGAGGTTTTCGATAATTACACTAAATATGGCGGAGTTATCGTTTTTACCGCTACGATACTATATACCATACAGCTATATACGGATTTTTCGGGATGTATAGATGTTATGTCCGGTACAGCGAGGATGTTCGGAATAAAGCTTGAATCAAATTTCAGACAGCCGTTTTTCTCAAAATCCGTTGGAGAATTCTGGAGAAGGTGGCATATAACTCTGGGCACATGGTTCAAGGATTATGTATTTTATCCGGTTTCGCTTTCAGCGCCGGTAATGAATCTGAGTAAGGCTTCAACAAAACATATGAGTAAATTCATGGCCGGTGTTGTTCCGTCTGCATTTGCTTTGTTTGTAGTGTGGCTCGGAACGGGATTATGGCACGGCGCAAGTATGAAGTATGTGATGTACGGATTATACTATTTCATTATTATGCTTATAGGAACACTGCTTGAACCGGTGTTTGTAAAACTTTCTTCAAAGCTCAGAATTGACCGTAAGGGAAAAATAATGTCATTTCTTGCGGTTGTAAGAACGTTGATACTTGTAAATATAGGCATGACAATGTTCAGAGCAGATTCACTCGAGGAATGTGGCGCTATAGTAAGCAGATGTTTTGTTAATATAAATATCAACGATATCGTATATGGTACTATTTTCAGTCTGGGTACTGATAAACATGATTTCCTTGCAATTTTAATCGGTGTATTGATAATGCTTATCGTTGCAGTCATGAAGGAAAAAGGGACAGATGTTCTTTCCGGCGTAGCTAACGGAAAGATATACATAAAATGGCCGGTAATGATGGGTCTTATTATAGCGGTGTTTGTTTTTGGAGCATATGGTCCGGGTTACGGTTTTGTTGAAAATATATATGCACAGTTTTAGGTGATATGATGAGTAAAGAAAAAATAGCTGATCATGAAAAAAATAATGAGTTGACAGAGAAGAAGGATACTGCGGAGATAAAAACAGAGAAAAAAACAAAAAACAAGTTTCTGTTTTATACTGCCAGGACAGTGAGAGGAATAAGCTTTTTTGTTATTCTGGGAATACTGTTAACTGTTATCAATTATGCGCTTCATCCTAAAAATAATAAAAAAGAATTCGGTATGAAGGATCAGAATGCCCATGCATTTTATGCTGAACCGGAAAATACGATCGATACTCTGATAATAGGGAACAGTGAGGCGTATTCTTCATTTTCTCCGCTTGAAATGTGGCATGAATACGGAATTACATCTTATGTATCTGCACAGGGCGCAATAATAATGTCAGAGGCTTATTATATACTCAAGGAAGCGTTGAAAACTCAGGATCCAAAGATTGTTATTTTTGAAACGGATGCCTTGTTCCCGCATAAATCAGACCAGACACTAAGGGACAGAACAATAAGCAATGTTATTGAGAATGAGATATCTTTGCTTAAATATCATGATACATGGAAGATTCAAAAACCGGCAAACTTCTTTAGTCCGATAGAATACAAGTGGAAATCGTATTCAAGGGGACAGATGGATGATCCGAAAATCGAAGCATACGGCTCTAATTTTATGGATATTTCAGAAGGAAAAGATGAGGAATATAAAGACGGAAAGATAAATTTCTGGATATTGAAATACCTTGATAAGTTTGTTGATCTGTGCAAAGAAAACAATATCAGCGTTATTTTTGTGACAATCCCCAACACCCTTACAACAAGCAGACTCAACAGTCAGGCAGTAAAGGATTATTGTTCCGGTAAGTCTATAACATATCTTGATTTTTCAGAGCATCCTGAATATATAAATATTGACTGGACAACAGATACCAGAGACGGCGGTGTTCATATGAATACATATGGGGCCAAAAAGGTTTCGGATTTCCTTGGACAGTATATAACTGATAATTACGATATTCCTGATCGTAGGAAAGACGAAAAGCTTGCAAAACGCTGGGACAGTGATTACAGAAGATACAGTAATAGGATACAGAAAATGGAAAAGGAAATGCTTGAAGAAAATGATATGCCCTAATAATGATAAAAAGCCTTGCTCGTTAAAAGCAAGGCTTATAATATCATATAAATTTATTCATTTGTCTGTCGTATTCAAAGCCGACTGAGGAAAGCTTATCGGTAATTTCATTTATCTCAACACATTCCGATTTACAGAGTTCCTCAAGAGATTTATAATTATCCCTGAGTTTTGTATTGACATAGGACAGAAGTATTATAGGATCGTTTGGCATAATGTTATTCCTCCGTTTTTTATATTTTTAATTGCATCAGACGATACAACCAGATCCTGACATAAACTATATTCAGCTGACAGCAGAAGACTTGCTGTCAGCTTTTTTGAATTTCAGAGTAATAGAGAAAACACGATCATCATCAAATTCCGCAGTCAGACTGCCGCCGTTTTTTTGTGCAAGTGACATGGCAACATACAATCCAAGTCCGTTACCCGAGTTACTGCCGTCTGTATTTCTGCGGAAAGGTTCAAAAATATGTTCCGTGCTGAAAGCTGTATTGTATGGAATATCGTTTGACATTGTTATTACGAGTTCACCGGAAATACTTTGACTTTCAAGTTTAATAAAAGAGCTTGCATATTTTACAGCATTAGAATAGAGGTTTTCGATAATTCTTGTTATATCCTGTTCATTCGCATATATAAAGCCCTCATCATCATTAAGATCTGCTATAAAATCAAGACCTTTACCTGTTATCGGTTCATAATGGCTGAGAGTAATATTTTCGAGCAAAGGACGTATCGCAAAACGTGTATATTCTTTTTTGCTGTGGTCGGTATTGAGAAGAGAGTATTCAAAAAAATCATCTGACAGTGATTTCAGATATTGATTTTTAGAAATGGCTATCTCGAGATAGTCTTTGTTTTTATCATCCAAAACAGCGTTTCGGCTGATCATCTGCAAATATCCGAGTGAAGCCGTTAATGGTGTGCGGAAATCATGAGATATTCCTGCGATAATTAATTTGAGGTTCTGACTTTTTTCTTCTGTCTGTTGTATTTTTCTTTTGTAGATCCCGGTATATTCATTCAATGCATCGGCGAGCTGAGTAAAATCCTTTGAAAAAGTTTCCACTGTGATCGGGTGATCGACATCAGGATCTGTTCTTCTGAGGGTTTGTTCAGTAAAAATACGCACCTGTTTTTTATACAGACGACATCGCAGAAAAACAAATAATAGCAACACTAAAAGTATTATTGATAATGTTATAAACAGTATTTCCATATTTATACACCGATCAGAATTTCAGACTGCAAGAAATCGTTCATTTTTCAGAACTCTGATTTCCGTATATCATATTTTAAAATATAAACACCATAATGTCAACCCCCTGCGCCGGCCCGGTGCCCGGGCAGTCGATTCGCATATCCGTTCGCTGCGCTCACTGCAAAATGGCGTAACTAACTTGCTCCCGCGGTTCGTAGTTAACTGCATAACAAAGTTTCAGTCACCCTGCTACAAGGTACGGTAATTATTATCTTATGAATGAAAGTTTATCATGCGATATTTTAACACCGCGGGAGTAACGTTGTTAAGCGTACTTGCAGCGAATGTAATGAGCGGAATCGCGTATTGACAGCGGCGGCTTGCACTGGACTGCACAGTCCTACTGAGCGGAGCAAAGTATCTTTTTTGATAGTTGGTACTTTATAGCAAACATCAATCTGAT
>CACYDC010000281.1 GCA_902773025.1 uncultured Ruminococcus sp. | reverse complement strand
TCGTCAGATTGACAAAATTGACGCAGGAATACTGTCGTATTTCAAGGAGATTTTGGCAAAAATGACGAAAAATTTGCCGAAAGATGGAGTGCAAAGCCGACAGGCGGTCTTTGTGCGGTGTTGCCTTAATACTGTTGTCAAATAAATAACAGACAACTTTAGTAAAAAGAGCGTTAGCTTTTGCAAAGCAAAAGCTTTAAATGATAGTATGGCAGGGACCCCCGGCGAGGGTCCCTGAACTCCCTGCGCTTTTTGGAGTAAAGAGGTTTCGCACTCTGCGGAGTGCACCGGCGTGCCGCCGGTGTCATATTCCCATAGCCGCTCACTTAGTTCGCTACGAATTCAACTTTACCGTGTTGTTTCCGGAGTGCTTAGTTTTCAACTTATTTATGTGTTTTTCATGAGGTATGACCCTGCAAGGTCGGCGAAACTTTTGTGTTTTGTCACGAGATTTTGTGTTACGCTTTTCACTCGGCATCGCGGGAGCGACGCACAAAACGCTTACCGCGCAGCGAACGGAATCGCGAATATGACAGTAGCGGCATGCCACCGGTTAATACAAGCTTGACGATATATGTACATGGTGATATAATTATTGTTGTTCTTTTTACACTGGAGGTGACTATAAATTGGATAACGAGTTTATGATGGAAATGGATGAACTGATGAATATGGGAGAGTTCGAAGAGGTTATATGCAGGATTCAGGAACTTGATGAGGATGAATTGAATCAGGAAATTATTATAATGCTTGCACATTGCTTTTCACAATGCTCGAGATATCGTGAAGCGCTTGAGTCACTTGAGGAAATCGAGGATGAAGTTCAGTTTGATGATCTGTCATATTATCTTGAACTTGCAGGAGCAAATTTCGGACTTCATAAATACCGTACTGCAATAGATCAGGCGCGGCATTGTCTGGAAATTGATGATAAATGTGCAGAAGCATGGCTTTTGCTGTGCCTCATTTATCAGGAAACAGGCGATGAAGAAAAGCTTAATGAGGCAAGTGAAAATGCAAGGGAGCTTGACGAACAGGCTTGGGATGATATTTTTGGTGACAGAACCGGTGAATTGGCTGTTTACTCTCCGGAAGAGGAGCAGATCGTGCTGGATTATATAAACAGGAATTACGGTACGGTCGAAATAACTCAGGTCAGAAGAATCCCTTCGGGGAAGGATCACCCGATAAAATGTGTGTCTGTTTCAGCAAAACAAGATTTTCCTTTCTGGACTGTTATCACTCTGGGCTCCGGAGCATTCAGGGGTATCGAAAAATATCCGGATGGAAGTGAGAAGGTTCACCGCGTAGAGATTGCGGCATATTTCCCCGTCGGCAAGAATCTTGATGAAGATACGGAAATGTATGAATGGATAAGCAGAATAATGATACAGTTTGCCGAAATGATACAGTTCGATAATTCATGGCTGGGAGTTGGACATACAGTTTCATACGGTGCAAGACTTGACGATGCAGTTGAATATGACGGAGTTGTTTTTGCGCCGTCGGTTCCTCCGGTAAAAGATACGGAAAAATGCATGCTTCCTTGCGGTGAAGAAGTGGAATTTCTTCAGATTATTCCGCTTTATGAGGAAGAAATACTATATAAGATCAGTAACGGATATGTAGATCTTTTCAAGCGTCTTGATGAAAATCTTGGCGGAGAAACGGATGTTATCAGGAATGAAAGAGTCAATGTTTGCAGTGATACCGGAATGAAAAAATGGGCTCTTCCGAGGAGCGCAATGGAGGATATCCTTGATTGGGACGGGGCGGACGGCTGTTATGCTACAGACAGGATCACTGTGGATAATGAAAAAGTAGGAATAATGTACCGTGAAAGGCCGGAAAATAAGTTTGACAGCGGATGGCGGTTTCTGGCCGGAGATGAAGACGCTGAATACATGGACGATATCCGCAATATGGATATTTTCCGTCTTAATACGATATGCAATTACGATATGGATATTATAGAGTATCTTGACAGCCCTGTCGGGAGTGCATTTTACAGAAATAAAAAGGGTGAATTCGTGCCAATGGATATTCACCCCGAAAAGTGAGAACTGAAATGGAAAAATATAACCCGATCGAACACAGCATAATAACAAAATATAAAAAAACGCTATTTCATCGTTTTGTAGGCGCAGTAAAGGATTACAAACTGATTTTTCCGGGTGACAGAATCGCAGTGTGTATATCAGGCGGCAAGGACAGTATGCTTCTTGCAAAGCTGATGCAGGAATTATCTGCGCACGGGGATTATCCTTTTGATATGGAATTCATTGTTATGGATCCGGGATATGCGCCGCAGAACCGTCAGAAGATCATTGACAATGCAAGGCTTCTGAATATTCCTGTGAGAATATTTGATACGGATATTTTTTCAAGTGTAGTGAATATAGAAAAGAATCCATGTTATCTCTGCGCAAGGATGAGAAGGGGACACCTCTACAAATATGCGCAGGAGCTTGGCTGTAATAAAATTGCGCTCGGACATCATTTTGACGATGTTGTCGAAACAATACTGATGGGTATGCTTTACGGCGCTCAGGTACAGACAATGATGCCGAGAATAAAAAGCACGAATTATGAGGGAATGGAGCTTATCCGTCCGATGTATTATATACGGGAAAAGGATATAATATCGTGGAGGAATTATAATCATCTTTCATTTTTGCAGTGTGCCTGCCGTTTTACCGATCAGAACAGTATGCAGGACGGCACAGGCAGTTCAAAGCGTCAGGAGATCAAGCACCTGATTGCTGAAATGAAAAAAACAAATCCTCAGGTTGATATAAATATTTTCCGCAGTGTAGAGCGTGTTAATCTCAGCACGATAATAGGATATTATAATGAGGAAGAGGAGCACAGTTTTCTGGAAAAATTTGTATAGAAAGAGAAGCTGATCATGCTAATGCTATTCTCAAATAAATAACAGACAACACTAAACGTTATTACGCAATTTTTTAGAATCGCGGGAACAACTTAATTACGCTTACTACGCAGTCGTGTTCGCGTAGCCGCTCATTACATTCGCTGCAAGTACACTTCTCAAAGTTACTCCTCTTGTATTCATTTTAATAGAATAAACACAAGTTTTTTAGGAAAGGGGTCCGGGGGATAACCCTTTTTTTCAAAAAAGGGTTTCCTCCGGCAGGGTTTGGGACGGAGTCCCAATATTCTGAAGAAGAAAGTTGATTTCCATGCGGCACGCCGGCGCGAATTGACAGCCCGGGCACCGGGCTATAGCGAACGGAGAGGTTATGAAGAATAAAACTGATTACAGATCAAATCCGGTATTTGCAGCTTCTGTGGCCGTGCTCTGCACCTTGCTGTGGGGGACGGCTTTCCCGGCAATTAAAATAGGCTATATTGAATTCGGGATAGAATCACAGAATATCCCCTCACAGCTGATGTTTGCCGGCGCAAGGTTTTGCCTCGCCGGAATGATCGTGCTTTTCTGGGGATTTGTTACGGCAAAAAAAGACGGAAAGATGCCGATACTTCATAAAAATGATATTGTTCCGATATCTGTACTGAGTCTGTTTCAGACATATGGACAGTACCTTCTGCTGTATATAGGTATTGTAAATGTCAGCGGTACAAGCTCATCACTGTATACGTCTGCCGCCGCATTTACTTCGGTGCTTCTGTCTTCAATCGTGTTTAAGGGTGATGATCTTACGCTGAAAAAAATAACCGGATGTCTTATAGGCTTTATCGGTATCGTTTTTATGATATCCGGAAAAACTGCGGCCGGCGGTGTTACTCTGATAGGTGACGGACTTGTTATTCTTTCAAATGTTTTTGGCGGTATCGGTAATGTTATCAGTAAAAAAATAAATACCGGACGTACTCCGGCTATGGTTTCAGGCTGGCAATTGCTTATAGGAGGTACTGCTCTTCTGATAACCGGTGCGGCTCTGGGCGGCAGTCTGATATTCAGGAGTACTGCGTGCGTACTTATTCTTCTTTATCTCGGTTCAATGGCCGGAACAGCGTTTCTTTTGTGGACAATGCTTCTTTTTCACAATCCCGTGAGCAAAATAGCAGTTTTCAATCTGCTGATACCTGTATTCGGTACTATGTGGTCGGGAATATTTCTCGGTGAAATTATTTTTACCCTACAGAACGGATTATCGCTTCTGCTTGTGTGCTCGGGCATCTTCTTAGTAAACAGCTCTTCCGCAGCAAATTTGAAATCAGGCCGTCTGCGGCATAGAAAAATGTCAGAAAACAAAAGTGACCAATAATGGAAATTAGTAATATTTCAGGAGGTATCTTAAAATGGACAAGTACGAAATTCTTAAGGCTCTGCCGACTCCATGCTATGTCATTGATGAAGCAGCACTTATTCATAATCTTGAAATACTGCACAGTGTAGAGGAAAGAACAGAGTGTCATGTTCTTCTCGCTCAGAAAGCCTTTTCTTCCTACTGTACATATCCGCTTATCGCACGATATCTCAGCGGAACGACAGCAAGCGGTATCTATGAAGCAAAACTTGCGCGGGAGGAAATGGGAAACAGACAGGTGCATGTTTTTTCACCGGCATATAAGGACGAAGATTTTGATGAGCTTCTTGAAATATGCGACCATATCGTATTCAATTCCTTTTCACAGTGGAAACATTTTCGCGCAAAGGCAAAACAGCACCCCGAAATTGAATTCGGACTGCGTATCAATCCTGAGTATTCTGAAATAGAAACGGATATCTATAATCCGTGCTTTAAGAATTCAAGACTTGGTATAACACTGCAGAATTTTGAGGAAGATCAGCTTGACGGCATAAGCGGACTGCATTTTCATACTATGTGCGAACAGGGCGCGGATACACTCGAAAGGACACTTAAAGTCGTTGAGGATAAATTCGGCAAATACCTTTACAGAATGAAATGGCTGAATTTCGGAGGAGGCCACCATATTTCAAAGCCTGATTATGACGTTGATAAGCTGGTTAAACTGATCAATTACGTTAAAAATAAATATGATCTTCAGGTATATATCGAGCCGGGCGAAGCTGTGGCAATCGATGCAGGCTTCCTTGTAACAACAGTGCTTGACATTGCAAAAAACGGCATGGATCTTGCTATCCTTGATACATCAGCAGCCTGTCATATGCCTGATGTGCTGGAGATGCCGTATCGTCCTTACATAATAGGTTCCGGAAAGCCCGGTATATTTCCTTATGATTACCGTTTCGGGGGTCCGACCTGTCTTGCGGGAGATATAATCGGAGATTATTCATTTGAAAACAAGCTTGATGTGGGTGATAAGCTGATATTTACAGATATGGCAATGTATTCAATCGTTAAAAATAATACCTTCAACGGGATGCCGCTTCCATCAATTTATCTGCTTGAATCCGATAATGCAATAAAGTTAATAAAAGAATTCGATTACAGTGATTTTAAATCAAGGCTATGAAAAAAGAGGAATTTTAATGAATCAACAATTGTTTGATAATTTTATTACTGTAGGCACACAGGTCCTTGAGCTTTTTATATTAATCGCGCTCGGGTTTATGTGCGGCAAAACAAAAATGCTTAATGATAAAGCTGTGAAATCAATAACAGATATTGTATTATATATTGTATGTCCATGTGTCATTGTTCAGAATTTTATACGTCCGTTTGATGCAGGCATGCTCAGCGGTCTGCTGACAGCGGCAGGCGCAGCGCTCAGTATACATATATTATCTGCTGTCATCGCAATGCTTGTTTTTCACGACAAAGTACCGGAAAAAAACAGGGTATATCGTTTTGCATTGATTTTTTCAAACTGCGGATATATGTCGCTTCCGATGCAGCAGGCGATTCTGGGATCTGACGGTGTTTTTTTCGGAGCAGTCTATATTGTAATATTCAATGTTGTTATGTGGACATTCGGAGTATGGCTTTCAAGCGGTGACGGCAAAAACCTTTCTGCAAGAAAAATACTGCTTAATCCGTGCATAATTGGTATGGCTGTCGGACTGGTAATTTTTCTGACATCACTTCCGGTGCCGGCGATTATTTCCCAGCCTATCACATTTATGGCTAATCTCAATACGCCGCTGCCGATGATGGTCGTGGGTTATTATCTTTCACGGTCGAAGATATCGGATGCTTTTAAGGATGGCAAAGGATTTATTTGTGTATTGCTGAGATTGGTTGCAGTTCCGGTCATTGCTTTCGGAGGAATGATGCTTTGCGGTATGAGGGGAACGGTACTGATGACATGCGTTATATCTGCATCTGCGCCTGTTGCGGCTGCAACAACGATGTTTGCAGCTAAATTTGAAAATGACGCTGAATTATCCGTAAATCTTGTGACACTTTCGACGCTGCTTTCAGTTATCACAATGCCCCTGATTGTGGGTTTTGCGCAGACAGTGGGAGGATGAAATATGTATAATAAACAAGTTGTTTCAGATTATCTGTATGCATCCGGCTGGACTGAGGACAGGCATATAAACTCCCTTGGTATCCCTAAAATGTACAGCAGATTTTTTGAACGCTATGACGGAGATGATGAACTGTCATTAAACGAATTTATGGTTTTCAAGCCTTTTCCGAAGCTGTTTGAATTCTGGAATTCCTTCGGCGGGCTTGAGATAAAATTCAGATACGGCGCTGAAAGAAGGAGCGCAGCTGTAATAATAAATGAAATTGCTGTTCTGAAATGTAAAGATTATTCCGTTGTACAAACGAGTCTGCACTTTGGCAGGCCGCTTTTTCCGGTCGCTGTGGTACAACCTGACATATGTTTCATTTGTATTGATATACACGGCGCCTTTTATGCGATAAATAATATAGGCGGCGTATACCGTTTTTTGGGTGATTTTTTTGAAGTACTTGATATTATCATGAATAACAGCACAGTTATAGAATGGGAATTCTTTTCAAAATATGAATAAAGATAAAGTACTAACGCCCCACTGATATCAGCGAGGCGTTAGTACTTTTAATTCGGAGGTTATACCGTTGTGATCAATTATTGATAGTCAACCACATCTACCCAGCCTTTGAGAAATTCCTCTTCGCCCGGGATACGTTTTACAAGCTGTGAAGCCGCAACTATAGGCAGCCACTGCTGAACGTACTGTTTAGCGGTGTCACTCTTCTTGCAGAAAATATCCAGATACATATCTGCAAGGTTCTTGTTTTTGAGAGCAAACAGAAGGTATGTTCTTGCTGCATCGGCAGATGCATTACCCTGTGTTGCATGGGACCAGTCAATGATATGCGGATTTCCGTCCTTGTCAATAATAATATTTGAAGGATTAAAGTCACCGTGGCAAAGCTTATTGTGCTTAGGCATACTGTCAAGTCTTGTATGAAGTTCATATCTTATAGTTGCGTCAACCTGTCCGCCGAGCGATGAGATCTTGCGGTTCATTTTATCTTTGAGTTTATTGAGAAGCGGAGATTTTTTCTCCTGAACCTTAAGCTGAAGATCAACAAAATCATTCATGTATTTTTCAAGATTATCCGGATCCTCGCTCATGATCTGTTCAAGTGTTTTACCCTCAACATAATCCATAGTGATTGCCCATTTGCCGTTAACAACGGACACTGCCCGGAGCGCCGGAATCGGCAAACCGGTTTCTTCTACTCTTGACTGATTGAGTGCTTCATTCAATATATCAGACTTAGGGAATTTCTCAGAAAACTCCTTAATAACGGCATCGCCGTCTTTATATATAGTTTTTTCTTTTCTTTCTGCAATAATTTCCATATAGTTTACTCCTTCCGGGGACCGTAATATATATTAGTCAAAGTAATCAACTTAGTATAATTATACAACTATTTTTTTATAAAGTATAGATGAATTATGCAATAATTTTTGTGAGTTTTTTTAGTGAAATAGACAGAATTAATAAAAAAATATGTTTTGATATGTTATTTTAGGTGAAAACATAATATAATGCATATTCAATATGCAAGAACCTCGTGGCCGTCCTCAGTTACAAGCACCATTATTTCCCATTGAGCAGAAGGTTTTTTATCGGCGGTATAAATAGTCCAGCCGTCATTTTTATCGCAGTATATCTTATCCGAGCCAAGATTTACCATTGGTTCGATAGTAAAAATCATTCCGGGAACGAGCAGCATTTCCTCGCCGGCCTTAGACACATAGCTTACCCATGGGTCCTCATGAAATTCCAGACCTATACCGTGGCCGCCTATTTCGCGTACAACTGTATATCCGTTTTTAACAGCGTGTTCATGGACAGCCTGACCCATATCACCGAGGAATGTCCATGGTTTAACCATTTCCAGGCCTTTTTCCACACATTCTTTAGTCACCTCGACGAGCTTTCTTTTTTCCTCGCTGACATCACCTATACAGAACATTCTGGAAGAATCAGAAAAATAGCCATCAAGTATTGTACTACAGTCAACATTTATGATATCTCCGTCCTTAAGCACGATCTTATCCGAAGGAATACCGTGGCACACAATTTCGTTTATGGATGTACATACGCTTTTGGGGTAGCCCTCATAATTAAGCGGAGCTGCAACAGCGCCGAATTCTGCTGTTTTTTCTGCCACAAGGTCATCTATTTGCTGAGTTGTCATTCCGGCTTTGATATTTGCTGCCACATAGTCAAGGACCGCGATATTAACTTTAGCGCTTTCGCGTATTTTTTGAATTTGTTCGGGAGTTTTTATAATTGAATGCTCGGGCACCTCATGGCCCTGACTTTTGAGATACGATATTTTTTCATCGAACTGTTCGTGGCATTTTTTATATTTTTTTCCGCTGCCGCACCAGCACGGATCATTTCTTCCAAGCTTATTGCTCATACATATCAGCCTTTCTGCAATATTAATACTCATATATTATACACTTTATTTTAAGAAAAGTAAACCCCGGCCGGCGTGCCTTTGTTGGGACTCTGTCCCAAACCCTGCCGGGCTGTTCGCCCGGACCTCGGCAGGGGCGAGCGGTCCCTGCACCCGCTGATTTTGGAAAGCAATTTATAACTTAATCTCGTGACAAAACACAAAAGTTTCGCCGGCCTTTTCAAAGGCCGCGGATTCCAAAGGCGGAGCCTTTGGTCGCACTCCGCAGAGTGCGAAACCTCCTTAATACAACAGATAGTCTTCTCATTTTTTTGTGCGACAATTATATCGCGTATTTATCGTTTTGTCAACGATATTTTCGTATTTTTGCACATAAAAACACCCTTTAGTTAAAATGATATCTGAAAGGGTGATGAACATGAAGTTTAACGAAAAACTCAGAGCATTAATAGAAGAAAAAAATATTACACAAAAAAACGCAGCAAAAGATATGAATATTGCTCCCTCTACCATGGGAGGATATGTTCAGGGAACAAGTGAACCCGATTTTGAAACATTAAAGCGTATAGCCGTATATTTTGGAGTCAGTACGGATTATCTGCTCGGCTTACCGGAAAAACATATAAATAACTCAAGAGAAAATGAACTTCTAAGAATTTTCCGTTCTCTTTCAAACGAGCAGCAAAGTATTTTCATTGAGCAGGGAAAAGCTTTCATACGCATCAACCAATCACAAAAAGAAACCCTAAAATCATCATAATGAATAATATAAAAAGAAATACATGATCTGATACCAAAAAATATAAATGCAAAAACTCCCCATCACTTCAAATAACTGTGATGAGGAGCTTTTATTATCGTATAAGATATATTTTAGTCACCAAAGCTGATGCCTATATTCTTTGCATCTCTGATTATCGGACTGTCAACAGGTACACCCTTGAGCTTTCCTGCAACCTCGCTAAGCGGAACAGGTACAACCTCTCCGTTGACCATGCCTGTCATAAAACCATACTTTTCGTTTATGATCAATTGCGCACAAGCTGCGCCAAAACGGGTCGTGATAAATCTGTCATATGCATCCGGACTACCGCCTCTCTGGAAATGTCCCGGGACGGTAACTCTTGTTTCCTGACCTGTTGCCTCTTCAAGTTCATGAGCTATCTTATATGAAACAGACGGATACATCATATTTGCGATAGCTTCCTTCTTTTTCTTCTTTGGCAGCGCTGCGATATCCTTTGATACTGCGCCCTCTGCTACTGCAAGGATAGAAAAAGTCTTGCCTTCCTTTGTTCTTGATTTTACAGTATCAATAACCTTGTTAATATCATAAGGAATCTCTGGAATAAGAATAACATCTGCGCCGCCTGCAATTCCGGCGTGAAGCGTAAGCCATCCTGCTTTGTGGCCCATACATTCTACAATAAACACTCTGCCGTGCGAAGTTGCTGTTGTGTGGATACAGTCAATTACATGTGTGGCTATATCTACAGCGCTCTGAAATCCGAATGTAACGTCAGTTCCCCATATATCATTGTCAATCGTTTTCGGCATGGAAACAACATTCAGTCCTTCCTCCGAAAGCATATTGGCACTCTTGTGCGTACCGTTTCCTCCCAGAACTACCAGGCAGTCCAGCTTGAGATCACTATATGTTTTTTTCATTGCCGCAACCTTGTCAACATTGGTTTCTTCATCTATGACTCTCATCTGCTTGAATGGCTGACGGGATGTTCCGAGAATAGTACCGCCGCGTGTAAGAATTCCGGAAAAATCCTCAGGCTGCATAAGCTTGTACTCTCCGTTTATCAGACCGCGGTATCCGTCAATGATACCGTAAATTTCAACCTTTTTGCCGTAATGCTCATAAAGCCCCTTTGCCAGGCCTCTGATGGCAGAATTCAAACCCTGACAATCTCCGCCGCTTGTAAGTATGCCTACTCTTTTCATATGGACACATCCTTTTCTATAATTATTATTAACCAGAAGCCACACAGCAAAGTCTTATGCCGCTCATGTCGCTCCCGATCATTATTTTGTTTATTGCTTAACGCACCCAAAGATTCATCAGCTGCCCTGAGGCGTAAGCGGTTTAAAACGGTTTTCTTCATTCTCTACCGTTTTCTTTATGGTGAGTGCTTTTTTTGCCATGTCAGAAAATTCCCTCTGGCAGTTATGTACCTTTTTACCTCTGCGGTCGATAAGCTCATAGCTTGTATCGGGCAGCTGTATACGTGTATTAAGTACATCTCTCAGAATAGTTTCTACGATTCCGAAAGCTCTGTCCGTCAGTTCAGGATCCTCCACCGGGAACACAAGTTCGACTCTTTTGTCGAGATTTCTCTGCATCCAGTCAGCCGAGCCCATATAGATTTTCCGGTTTCCGCCGTTTTCAAAAATAAAAATACGGCTATGCTCAAGCAACTGACCTACAACGCTGCGTACAGTAATATTTTCGCTTATGCCTTTTATACCTGGTACAAGGCAGCAGATACCCCTGACTATCAGAGTTATTCTGACACCTGCCTGCGAAGCTTGATACAGTAGTTTAATAATCACAGGATCTACCAACGAATTTACTTTTGCAACTATACCGGACGGAAGGCCGGCAAGCGCATTTTCGGTTTCATGTTTAATCATATCCTCAAAGAATGATCTTAATCCTGTAGGAGCGACCTTCATTTTATTATATACCGGGGGAGTGCTGTAACCTGTCAGAACATTGAACAGTGATGACGCATCCTCACCGAATTCTTCATCACAGGTGAACATACCGATATCCGTATAAAACCTTGCTGTACTATCGTTATAGTTACCGGTACCCATATGCAGATATCTTCTGAGACCATCTTCCTCACGGCGTACGACAAGTACGATCTTACAATGTGTTTTAAGTCCCTGCAGGCCATAAATTACATGGCAGCCAGCTTTTTCGAGTTTTTTAGCCCAGCCGATATTATTTTCCTCATCGAATCGTGCTTTAAGCTCAACAAGCACAGTAACCTGTTTGCCGTTTTCGGCGGCCTTGATCAATGCCGCAATGATCGGCGAATGACCGCTGACTCTGTACAGAGTTTGCTTTATAGCAAGAACATCGGGATCCTTTGCGGCCTGATTTATAAAGCATGTGACCGCATCAAAGCTTTCAAACGGGTGATGCACCATTCTGTCCTTTTCTCTGATTGCCTGGAACATATCGTCATAGCCGTAGAAATCGGCAGGAGGTGTTACAGGGATTATAGGTCTGAAGCGGAATTCGTCAAATCCGTCTATTCTGCAGAATTTTGAGAAGAATGTCAGATCGAGCGGACCGTTGACCTCATATATTTCCTCGCTGCTCACACCGAGCATATCCACAAGAAAATCCTTTAGCGCATTATCACATTTTGCTGCGATTTCCAGACGGACCGGATCACCTCGCTGACGTTTTTTGAGAGAATGTTTTATTTCTACAAGCAGATCATCGGCTTCCTCGTCGATATCGAGATCGCCGTCCCTTGTTATTCTGAACGGGCAGAAGGCCTTTATCTCATAAAGCTCAAACAATTCCCCGAGCTTATCAATTATAATATCCTCAAGTAATACAAAGTTTCTGGCTCCGTCGCTTTCAACCTCAAAATATCTCTGAAGAATGGACGGTACCTGAACCACAGCAAAAATATCATCTTTATCTTTTGATAGGCGCACAGCGATATTCAAGCTTTTATTTGCAAGAAGCGGGAAGGGCCTTGACGTATCAACTGCAAGCGGAGTAAGAACCGGAAAAATAAACTTTTCAAAATAAGTATCAGCTTGTTGACGCTGAAGCTTATTCAGTTCCTTCATTCTGAGAAAACGAAGTCTGCATTTTTTCAAAGCGGGGATAAGCGAACGGTTAAGACAGGAATACTGTTTTTTCACGAACTCGTGAATCTTATCCGTCAGGCTTGAAAACTGCTGAACGGCGGTCATGCCTGATTCATCCGGTTTATTGCTTTTAGATGAATGGAGCTTATCCATAACACCGGCGACCCTGACCATAAAAAACTCATCCAGATTAGAAGCCGTTATTGCAAGGAAATTAAAGCGTTCGAGGATAGGATTATCCTTTTCAAAAGCTTCTTCAAGAACACGGCTGTTAAAATCCATCCAACTAAGTTCCCTGTTATGGTAAGGAAATTCAGGCGGAGAGTAGAGTTTTGCAGGCTTAAGCTGAGCCTTAGAGTGCAGAAGCTGTTTTTCTTTTTTTTCTTTAGTATCTTCTTTTTTCTTATCGCTCACTTTTATCACCTTTACTATAATCTTTCATTTATAAATTAAAAGGAAGCACATGCATCTTATTTTATTATAACAAAACTTTTTCCCATTTGCAATATTATTTATACAAAAGTTCTTCATACCGGGCAGCCGTATTCGCCGCGTCGCACCTTTGTTGGGACTCTGTCCCAAACCCTGCCGAGGGAAACCCTTTTTTGAAAAAAAGGGTTATCCCCCGGACCCCTTTCCGAAAAAACCTGTGTTAATTCTATTAATACGTTACAGTCACATTACAACAGTAAAGAAAGCATGATGATCATGTAACAACGCATAGCAAGGCCTGAAATACAAGCAATGAAAAAAGCAGGCCTGAAGCCTGCTTTTGCGGTCGAAAAAACATCATCAATATAATTACTTTTCTCTGAGAGCCTGCTGAAGCCATACATACGCCATATCAATTGCCATGAATAAACTCGGCTGTTCGCTTGTTTTCTCGATGGCTTTCTGAGGGCTTACATTTATATCCGTATTCATAAGTGATATAATTGTTTTATCAGCAATGTCAAGCGGTTTGACCGGAGTTTCGTTCCCATCCGCAGGTGCCATAGCTTTTTTGCTTCTCACTTGTATCCGAACAACATAATTATCTCTCATATCTCCGTAATACAACAAATCACCGCAGCGAACAAGCGGTTTTCCTTTGTACATAGGAAACTTTGATTTTGTTTCTGCCATATTCCTTCCTCCATACTTCAAAAATACTCAGGCGAATGCAGCAAACGAATGTGCGTGCCGCTGCGCCCTCGAACGTAAACGCACATCAGATGCCAAGATAGTTCTTCAGGAGAATCTCAAGCAGATCATCCCTGTCGATTTTTCTGATCAGGCTGCGTGCGTTATTATTAGTGGTGATATAGGTAGGATCTTCGGACAGTATATAACCGACCATCTGGTTGATCGGATTATAACCCTTTTCCTCCAATGCCTTATACACAGTGGTCAGAATTTCCTTCACTGTAGCGTCACGGCTATCGGGGATCTTAAAAACGATCGTCTTATCAGTAACATCTTTACGCATACATATCACCTCCATATTTATTATATTTTAACACATACTAAGAAATTTTACAATATATTTTATTAATTTAATATATAAATTTACTGTAAGTAAAAAAATTTAGTTTAATTATGCAATTAACATATGATTTAATGAAATGTTTATTCTGCCCGGTTGTTTTTAAGTATGTTGGTTATTGCGGCGAACTCCTGCATTTTTAATTCCTCAGCTCTGGCAGTTTGTTTTATTCCTGCATTTTCAAGGACTTCGGAAACATATGCTTTGGGCAGCGACAAACCCGAACTGAGCGAATTCAAAACAGTTTTTCTGCGCTGAGAAAATGCTGCTTTGACTACACGGAAAAAGAGTTTTTCATCGTCTGTAGCTACTGGGGGTTTTTTCAGAATATTAAGCTTTATAACAGCCGAATCAACCTTTGGAGCAGGCAGGAAGCTGCCTTTTGATACTTTAAACAACAGTTCGGGATGACTGTAATAATTCACAGCCGCGCTGATAGCGCCGGATTCTCTTGTTCCGGGTTCTGCGCAGATTCTTTCGGCGGCTTCCTTCTGGACCATGACGGTAAGTGATTCGACCGGCAGTCTTTCTTCCAACAGCCTCATAATGATCGGAGAAGTTATATAATACGGCAGATTTGCGCATATAACGACCTGATGTCCATTGAATTCTTCGGTAATAAGTTTTCTTATATCCAGCTTCATTGCATCAGCATTTATCACCTTTACATTATCGTGTTCAGCCAATGTTTCTTCAAGTACAGGCAGCAGACGTTTATCAAGCTCTATTGCAACGACCTTATATGCCTTTTTTGCAAGCTCGTTTGTAAGAACACCCGCGCCCGGCCCGATCTCGATTACACCTATATTGTCATTACATCCGCAAAGTTCTGCCATTTTAGGGCAAACAGACGGATTGATAAGAAAATTCTGTCCCAGTGCTTTTGAAAAAGAAAAACCGTTTTTTGAAAGAACAGCTTTCACATAAGAAATATCTGTTAAATTACTCATATTATCTCCTTCACAGTATGCTGTATATCTCATATAAATTCAACTGAAACAATTATATATCATCCGGTAACTGTTTGTAAATAGATGATCCCGAAAAACAGCGCAGGTGAACGTACAGCAGCCATGACACGGTTGACAACGATCACCCGATGTTCAATGCAAATATAATTTAAGCCGCACAGATCATTGACCTGCACGGC
>CACYDC010000280.1 GCA_902773025.1 uncultured Ruminococcus sp. | reverse complement strand
TGCTTTCAACAAGCAAAGGCAAGCCGTAGGCTTGCTGACGTTCAGTGGGAGATTTTACTCCCACTGAACGGATATATGGCTCCCGCCGCCTCAGAGGCGGGGGCCATACTTTGCGGTTATATCATCCGGTCAGGCATTGCCGTTCATCTGAGGTTATCAGTAAAGAAGCGGTATGCGTTTCCGAAAAATACAGCATTTGCAATATCCTCCGTAAAATGTTTAAGAAACAGTTCATAGAGTTCAGGCATTGAATCAATACCCGAAATATCATGCGGAATATCCGCCCCATCGAAATCCGCGCCCATAGCGATATTATTCTTACCGCCGAGTGACAGGAAATATTCGGTGTGTCTTATTATATCATACATTTGAGCATTTGTCTTGTTTTTATTCAAAAATTCCGCGCAAAAATTCAGACCCGTAATACCTCCTCTGTCCATAAGACAGCGAAACTGTTCGTCTGTCAGATTTCTCTTATGCGGCGAACAGGCTCTGATATTCGAGTGAGAAGCAACAAACGGCTTTGTAGTATTATCCGCAACATCCCAGAACAGTTTTTCACCTGCATGTGAAACATCTATTATCATTCCGAGTTTTTCCATTTCATGTACACATTCAATGCCAAACTCTGTCAGACCGCCATCTGCATTTTCACCTATTCCGTCACCCAGTTCATTCCTGCCGTTCCAGGTCAGAGTCATCATACGCACTCCAACATCATATATTTCACGAAGTGCAGAGATATCTCCGCCGAGAACAGCTCCGCCCTCAGCTGTAAGTATTATCCCCCTGCGTTTATTATCTTCAACATATTTTATATCATCCGCAGTTTTACACCACACAATATCAGAACCGTCAAGCTGTTCCCTGAGTTTTCCGACACATCCGAAAAAAAGCTCACGCGCAGCATTACCTCTGTATTCATCCGGAATCCATACGGCAAGACATTGAATATACGGCGAAATACCGGACGTTTTGTTATAAGAAATATGAAAGCTGTCATTAAACAGAGTGCTTTTCTCCGTATATGCGCGATACAGTGTATCACAGTGCATATCGAATAATCCGATCGTATCTGCGCATAATCCCATAACTCCGACCTCCCTTATTATCTTCCGGGGCAGCACGACAGTCATTACCTCTGAAACAATGTAATATATCCATGTGATTCTGCTTTCCGGAAACATGATGCTAATATCCGCTCATGTCAAACGCATTTTCAATATGTTCAGTGTCAATAATAATTCCCGTATTCTTATTGTATATAACCTCTATCACATCAAACCGAGGCTGTAATTCATTCTCATATTCACTCAGATATTCCATGGCCGTTAATATAATCTTTTTCTGTTTCCTTTTGTCCACCCATCCTGCGGGCCGAAGTAATGCTGAAGTATTCCTTGTCTTGACCTCTGCAAAAACAATATACTGTTCATCAGCTGCTATTATGTCTATCTCACCGTATTTGCTGCGATAATTTCGTTCGACAACAGAAAATCCTTTTTTCTGCATGAGAGCTGCCGCTATATTCTCACCCATATCACCGATTTTTTCAGCACTTGTTTTTTCAGCCATTTCTTTTTTCCGCCAGTATTTTTTTCAGGAATGACATTCTATGTATCTCACATGGACCGTATTCAAGTATTGCCTCCCTATGAACCTTTGTCCCGTAGCCCTTATGCTTTTCAAATAAATATTGAGGATATTTTTCTGCAAGCTCAAGCATCAATCTGTCACGGCTGACCTTTGCCAGTATAGACGCTGCGGCAATTGATTCGCTTTTTGCATCACCTTTTACAATAGCCACACAAGGAATATCAAGCTGCGGTGTTTTATTTCCGTCGATCATTGCAAAATCAGCCTTATGCGATAATCCCTCTATTGCCCTTTTCATTGCGAGCATATCGGCATTAAGAATATTCATTTCCTCAATTTCCTCTACGCTTGCCTGGGCAATACAATATGCCACTGCCTTTTCTTTTATTATCTCGAACAGCGCCTCTCTCTTTTTCTCTGTCAGCTTTTTTGAATCTGTTACTGCATCGATCACAAGGCCCTCCGGCATTATTACGGCAGCAGCAAACACCGGTCCGGCAAGCGGTCCTCTGCCTGCCTCATCCACTCCGCATATTGCTTTAAAGCCCTGAGCACCGTATAATTTTTCATATTCTAACATCAGGATGATCCTCCGCTCCGTCTATTGTAAGCTTTCCGAGAACTGCGCTGCGGAATTCATCGAGAACCGTTGCCGCAGCCCTTTCCGTGTCAATTTCTCCGCCCGATATCAGCATCCCTCTTCTTCTTCCCACAGCCTCAAGCATTTCATATCCGCGCATCGGCATAATATCCTGCTTATCAAGCTTATATCTTGCGCAAAGCGGATCAGGATAATTATCCCTCAGATATTCGAGCAGCCTTGCGCTGAGGTGTTCTGTATCGAGTATTTCATCCTTTACGGAACCTATAAACGCAAGCTTCTCACCCACAAGCGGATCGTCGAATTTCGGCCACAGCACACCCGGTGTATCAAGAAGGTCAAAACCCTTGCCGATAGTATACCATTGATTTCCCCTTGTCACACCCGGCCTGTCCTCGACCTTTGCCCGGTTCTGTTTTGACATACGATTGATAAACGAAGATTTACCAACGTTTGGGATA
Source organism: uncultured Ruminococcus sp. (assembly GCA_902773025.1). Lineage (GTDB taxonomy): Bacteria > Bacillota > Clostridia > Oscillospirales > Acutalibacteraceae > UBA1213. Next base: position 12,042 of record CACYDC010000280.1, on the reverse strand, counting down.
CCTACTACCATAACCTTTATCGTTCTGCCTGTCATTCCCTTTTCATTCCATGCCTTTATCCTGTCAGCAAGAACATTTTTCACTGTCGGAATAAAAGCATTCAAGCCCTTGCCTGATTTACAGTCAAGAGCTATCGCTGCTATATTTTTCCTGCGAAAAAGTGCGAGCCATTTTTTTGTTTCGGAAGGATCCGCCATATCGCATTTATTCAGGACAACAAGTCTGGGCTTATTGTTTATGACGCTGCGCAGATCAGGATTACAGCTTGAGTACGGTACTCTTGCGTCAAGCAGTACTGCCACAGCGTCAATAAGCTTCAGCTGCGACTCGATCTTTCTCCTGGTTTTTGTCATATGACCGGGGAACCATTGTATTGATCTTATTTCTTCCATTTTTCCACACCCTGCTGTTTATTTATATACGCTTCCGATGGACGTGAAAGGATAAACTCTCCATTCAGCCTTTCCGATAATATTTTCAACCGGGATCATACCTATTTCTGTACTTCTGCTGTCGAGTGAACCCTCACGATTATCACCCATAACAAACACATATCCTTCAGGGATCCTGTCCGGAATATCAGTCGGGTGTCTGAGCTTAATAGTTTTTCCCTTAATATACGGTTCATCGAGTATAACACCGTCTACGCTGACATCTCCTGTATCATAATTGATAGAAAGAGCCTGTCCTTCTGTTGCTATAACTCTTTTAATGATCGGATCCTTATAGTTGTTACCGTGGCTTATCACAACAATATCACCGTATTTCGGCTTATACATAAAGTTCGAGATAATGAGTCTGTCATCGGGACTAAGTGTATCTGTCATCGACGTTCCGCTTACCGTTACCTGTCTGAAAACAAACGTCAGCAGCAGCATTACTGCAACAAGCGCAACCATTGCCGCATTCGCCCATTCAAATACAAACGCTGTAAGATTGAATGATTCTTCCTGAAGCTCTTCATCCTTGACCTCAATTTCTTCTGTTTCAATTTCCTCAGACATTCCAAACACCTCTCTTATCATTTTATGCACAGTTTACGCGCATCATTTCCCAGTTCGCTCACAGGGAAAACAATAAAAAATGCCTTTCCCCTGATATCTCCGTACGATAGTTCTCTTTTATTTTCATCGCTGCCGGTAAACAATCCTCCGGCGGTTTCTGTCAGTTCGGCGCAGTAATATCCATCGCCGTCCGACAAAACAACAATATCTCCCTTTTTAAGATCATCAGGAGAAAGCTTTACCAACACTGCAATATCATCTCCGCTGCCGGTCACCGCATCATTTATACGGAACACTCCGAAAAACGCATTGAATATCACCGTAAATAAAACCGCGGCAGCTATCAAAGTATATACAAATCCCTTTGCGCTTCTCAGCGCCGCCAATCCGTCTGACATATCGATATAATACTGTTCGGCAGACTTGTTTTTCTTCACAGCTTTCATAATCACTGTCCCTCAAAAATAAAGATAGCAAAAAAGGGACAATGAAGTCCCTTTTTTATGGTAATTATTTGATTTGTTCTTTAACCTTAGCAGCCTTACCAACTCTGCCGCGCAGATAATACAGCTTGCTTCTGCGAACCTTACCGTGTCTTACAACCTTAACATCTACGACATTAGGTGAATTAACGGGGAATACTCTTTCCACGCCTACACCGTATGAAAGACGGCGTACAGTGAATGTTTCAGCTACGCCGCTGCCTCTTTTAGCAATGACTGTACCCTCAAACATCTGGATTCTTTCTCTGTCACCCTCACGGATATTTACGCTTACACGAACCGTATCACCGATCTCAAAAGCCGGTTTTTCTGCCTTTACGGATGATGCTGCAATTGTCTTAAGTGCGTCCATTTTTTCTTCCTCCTGTTATTATAGACATTCATGCCGGAAAATGTACGGCAGAGGACTGTCCGTTTCAAAGTACGGCTTTAGCCATGCTTCAAACCCCATCACAAGTGACGGTTTCAAAGACTTTAATATTATACCACATCAAACACGGATTTGCAAGCTTTTTTTAAAGATTATAATCCGGAAAGAATTCCTTTTCCGCAAGAACACTGCCTGACGCATTGGAATATCTTACTATTATGCTCGTACCCTTCTTAAGCACTGCATTTTCGACCGACTGCGCAATACTATCAAAACTGCTTTTGAATGTATTGCTTTCAAGACCTTCTCTGAATTCCTGAACAAGCTCCGGGGTAATTTCCATATTGAGTACTTTGAACTCATACACAAGCTTTGTTTCATCTTCGACATATAATTTGACATCGAAGCCCTTTTCCTTAAATGATTCTATCTGAGGCTGTATCTTTGTCTGAAGCTCAGGATCCGCAATGAACTCATTCAGATCAGAATACAATCCGGATGACGGAACTATCTGTGAAACTTCCGCCGAGCTTTCTGCTGCGCTGCTTTCAGGCGAAGAAGGAATACTGCTTGAATCACTGTCATTTCCGAAAAACATCTTTTCATAGATAGTTTTACCATCAACATTATTGTATCTTACAATAAGGGTCAGATAATCCATTTTCGCCAGTCCCTTAAGCTGGTCAACAAACTGATTGAATTTAGATTCTGACTGATTGGTGATCTGCTCAAAATATTCGTAATACTTATCCGCATCAAGCTGATTCTTTGCTGTGCATGTCAGCACAACCGTATACTCATCCTCAAGTGTCATTTTAACAGAAACTGTATCATTTGAAAGCTGCTTTTCCATGCTTTCTATTCCTGATTTTATATTATCCATATTAAAAATATATGATAGTTTATTTTCTTCAGGTAATGATATTTCTGGAACAGACTGCGGTTCCGATGTTTCTGCGCTGCTTTCGGGCGGTGTCTGTACAGAAGATTCCTGAACGCTTTCCTGCCAAGCCTGTACTGATGATTCCGCCGAACTCTCCGCGGATGACTGCGAGCTTGACTGCTGAGCGCTTTCTTCAGCCTTTGAAGATTCATCAGATGTCTGTTCGCCGGAACTATCATCCGAATTACTTGCTCCGGACAAAAACGGAACAGATAATACAGATCCCTCATTTTTATTATCCGAACCCGAACCGCAGGCAGTGCATGACAAAACGGCAACCGAAATAAACGAAATCAGTATAATGATCTTCTTTAATTTCTTCATATTTTTTCTCCTTTTTACAACATAATTTTTTCACAAAATAATTATCTGTGTCTGCCGCCGGAATGATGGCTGCTGCTGTGGCCGCTGTGATGTCCGCCGCCGTGATGACCTCCGCTGCTGCTTTCGATTTTGATCTTTGTTGTATATTCTCTGATAAAGACATCAGACGAAGTGTTTATTCTCATATTATTTTGTGAAGTATAGCCCGATGCGCTGTAACTCTCACGGAATTTATATTTATTTTTAATATGGTTTCCGTAAAAATAAAATGCAGCAGCTCCTGCTACTAAGGAAATTAACAGGAATATAAAAAAATGATTATAATAAATCGGCGCTGAACTGATCTTTCCGAACTCAGTAAAATAATACAGTCCCGATTCCGCGCTCCTGTAATGAAGCCCGTTTACCACTCCTGCCTCCTTATATTTAACAAGATCCTCCAGAAATACATCTATCGCGCTCTTCACTTTTGATAGACGAATTTCTTGTCCGCTCTTCGGAAGATAATTATACATATCATCCAACATTCTCTGGACTCTGTTTTTTCTGCTGTTATCATCCTCACCGAGATCAGGATAATAAAAATATGCATTATGATATGCGTTTATCAAATCATATCCCTGACCCGGCAGATTGCCCTCAAAATCGAGATAAAGAAAAACTGCGTCCACCGAATCATCTGTACCAAACAGATATTCGGATGCTTCTCCCGCAAAATCTACGGTAAAATCATCATTTCTCTTATATCCACCGATAAACACTGCTACATTCATATCGATCGCCGCGGCAGTTTTTTTCGTTTTCTCAAACATTTCATTCTGAAGGCTTTCATTGAATATTCCTGCTTCATCCTTGAAATATGCATGATCGCTCCTGTAGTATTTATCAGATTCAAGCGCCTGCTGTACGGGCATTTCTCCGGATTTTCCGCTATGTATAAGATGAGCGATTTCGCTGTCCTGAACCGTATTATCAATATATTCTTTCAGCTTATCCAGGTATCGTTTTATCCCGGTTTCTAACAAAGACTGAGAAAATCCCTCAGGATTATATGTTATTACCTCACGCACATTTGATATGATCTTCGACTTTAATGAATCATCCGGAGCAAATACGTATTGATTATTCAAAGTATATATCATATCATTCAAGGCATCATTTCCGTCAAAATCAATATAATAGAATACTGTATCCCTGCTTGTATCCGACGGGAATAACTCCTCGCATGCCTGACGCGAAAATTCCTCCAAAGCATAATCATGGCGTACATATCCTCCGATATACACGGCAATATTTACACCGGTATCCTCTGCTGTATTCTTGATCGAATCAAAAATACGTCTTCGCATTGATGCGTCTGTCAGTATTTCAGCTTCATCCCTGAAATATGCATGATCGGATTTATATTTCGGTTCCGTTTCCACCGCTGTTTTTACTGACATTTGTCTGTATGAATTCGGATGAACAAGCTCGATACTGTCATTTTCCTCAACAGCATATACCGGAAAGCATGATAAAAGCATTACCATAACAGCAGCCAGCACCGCTGTAATCCTCACCTTCATTCTAACATACCTCCCAGAAAATATCCCAGCAGCATTACAATTATAAATCCCATCACAGCTGTAAGTATCTGTGCAAAAACAAGCTTCTTCTTATCTATAGGCAATTCGCCTGCTATTTTTCCCGTCTGGCCGTTTATTGCATATTCCCATGTTTTTCCATTGTATTGATAAGTCATAAACCACACGGGCAGAAGCATATAATGCCAGCGTATCTTTTCCACATTGTTGTTGTAGTGCTTGCCCGTAACCGAAGTATAATGGCAGGTCGCATCGACCTCACGGCAGTTGTTCTGGTACATCCGCTCATATATTCTCGGGTACATCTCTTCCTTTTCAACATCGTATTTATCAGCATAGAATCCGCTCAGATAAGCCATATTGAAATCCTTAAGTTCAGAATAATCAAAAGGCTCTATTGCCTCCATAAGGGAATCCTCTATTTTCCTTGAACCATCCCCGGGAACACCGTTATACTGTATGTTCATATCACGTGTTATTGCATATTCCTTCGTCTGAGTGTATCTGTAATTCCCACTGGTCCAGTGTCTGACATTTTTTCCGGTCGCTGTAAAGAACATATTAGTTACCGCATCAGCTACCCAGAAAGGAACGTACAGCCCGGTCATTTTCTCGACCTGCTTTGCCGAGATCAGATCTTTCGGAATAAACCATTTCTTTTTTGCCCATTTATTGAAGCACTCGGCTGCCTGATCGTTATTCATTTTGAACGGAATCACCTTTGAAGGCTTGAATACTCCATCTACCCTGCCGCTGAGTATTACGGGATTATGACAATAATAGCAAAACGATGCGGCTGTATTCATATCAGATACTATCTGTGCCCCGCATTCAGGGCATTGATAAAGCCTTGTATTTTCAGCAAACTCGTCCTCATCCCTTTGTTCCTTATCCGTCTTTTCCTGCTGAGGCGGCATATCAAATTTTTTTATTTCATTCTCAATAACCTGCTGCGCATATGAAAGAACCTCTAATTCCGTAAATTCACCGTAACAGTATTCGCAGCAAAACTTTTGTTTCACCGGATCAAACTGTAAATTTGCACCGCAATTCGGGCAGTCATAAGTTTTCGCATCCAATTGTTTTCACCTCGTTACATTTCGTCATCGTAATCCTCAACGCCGTCTGTCGGAATAATACCTCCCGTCAGGAATTCTATACTTCTCTCAATGCTGTCCTTTGTTCCGGAAAAGTTATTGCTTCCGCTGTTCCGATAATCAAACATGGTACAAAAATGATGAACATCCTGTCTGAGGCTGTTAAGATATCCTCCTGTAAGACGTGAGGTTTCTTCATAAAACGCCTGATAATTCTTGCCAAGCCCTTTCTGATCCACATTCATCAGAAGATAAAAATGCTCCAGACATATGTACTGCTGTTCTGAATAAAGCTGGCGGAATTCCGGTTCACTCTGCCACATAGCGTGTACTATCCTTACCATATTCTCCATGTTTTGCTTTATATCCCTGCATATAAAGCAATCGTTTATCAATTCTCCGAGCGCCGCCATTTTTTTCTTATCGGGTTTTTTGGGCGCTGTTTCGGGAATAAAATCCTCGGATATCTGCTGTAGGTGACTCTCGAGAATAAGAGCGTTGGACAATCTTTTACCAAGTCTGACCATCATTTCAAAATGACGGAAGCAAAAGCCCTGTTTGTTTGTCTGCACACGCACACTGGGTTCCATCATTGCCGACCCGGTAATATACTCCGCTTTTCTTTCCTCGAGCATATCCCTCATCCTGCACATCGGACATCTGTCCTTGGGCATGAACACATCATTGATCGGTATACTGCAAATATTTTCCTGCATAAATCTCACGCTCCTTATATCCGGTTATACTACTGATATTATATAATGGACATAAAAAAAAGTAAATGCTTTTAAGTAATAATTTTCAGCATTGTATCTCTCTGTACACCTTTTCAAATATCATCCCGTTAACTATCCTGCCGCTGTCCGAAAAATCAGGCTCTGCCCTTCCGTTTCTTACAGCAGAGGATATCAGTATGTAATCGCCACGCCCATGTTCTATTCCCGGACGGTTGCCTGTTAACAGTGCTTTTTCTCCGTAATCCGCTTCCAATGTAAAACAGATATCCCGCGGTATCATTATACCGAACATAATTTTATCTGTCGGTACAGTAAGCGTTTCAGCCGGTTCATAACCCAGCTCATCCGCCGGAACACAGTATTTTTCAAGAGCATTTTTCCCGGCCGTCCACATCTCCCCGACTATTCCGGTTATAACGATACCGCCCTCGCATACAGGCGCATATGAATCCTCAAGATAATTATATACCATCCCGGGACGATCCTTGACATTATATATCCTGTTTTTGTCCGCTGCGCATATTTTCACCGTGTAGACAAGGTTTTTATATTTTTTCCATTTTTCCGGTTCGTTAACGATATATGAAATATTATCACTTATTTTCATTCTTAAATAACCCCCGCAGTCAGAGTTTATTTTGATTCCTGAATTTTTCCGCAAACCATACCTCAGGCGCAGTAAAGATCTTGCCGTTAAGATATTCAAGCGCACCCGCATCCGTGGTAAAACGGAATGTAAGCTTATATGAATACAACGCCTGCCATTTATAACCGTATTTTCTGTTTATCTCATTTCTGCCATACTTACTGTCCCCGAGCAGAGGATGTCCGATATAGGCCATATGCGCTCTTATCTGATGAGTTCTGCCCGTCAAAAGATCGACCTCAAGCAGGCTCAATCCGTCCTTTTCTGCCACAACACGATATTTTGTTTTTATTGTTTTTGTATCAGCTTTTGGATGTTCAGAAATATAAACTCTGTTCTGCTTCTCATTTTTCTCAAGATAAGCAACAAGTGTATCCTGTTTTTTCTGAAATATACCAACTGCCGTACAAAGATAAAGCTTCTCAAGCTCCCTGTCCCTCAGCTTCTGATTAAGTATCCTCAGCGACTCTGCCGTTTTTGCCGCAATCACGATACCACCGGTATTCCTGTCTATACGGTTAACAAGCGCAGGCGCAAACGACTGTTCATCCCTTGGGTCATATTCGCCTTTATCATAAAGATAATGCTGTACCCTTGCTATCAGTGAATCAAAATGATAATTTTCATCAGGATGTACAATCAGTCCCGGCTTTTTATTAAGCAGTATTATATTCTCGTCCTCGTATATAATATCAAGTTTTGCCGGTGCTTTCATAAAATCATATGCATCCTCATTTTTTCCGGCCGATTCAAAAAACTCGTCCTTTATAAAAAAAGTCAGCACATCGCCCTCACTCAGCTTTACATCTATATCGCACTTTTTTCCGTTAAGCTTGATGCATTTTTTCCTTATATATTTGTACATCAGCGACTGCGGCATATCCTTGAATTTTTTCGTCAGGAATTTATCCAGTCTTTGCCCCGCATCGTTTTTACCTATTTCAAGTTTTCTCATACCATGACCTCTGCTCCATCATTTCACTCAGCATAATTCTCCAAAACAGTTATCCTCGCCTGCCCGGGTTATCCTTACATTTACAATTGTATTTATCATACTTTCATCAGCATCAACATAAACAAGAGTATAGTTAGGCGTATAGCCCTCATATTTTCCGTTTTTATTCCGTGCTTCTATCAATACCGGCTCTATCCTTCCGACCTGAGCTTCAAGGAATTTCTTTCTTGAACGCTGCGCTGCCTCAGCCATAACAGAAGCTCGTCTTTTTTTTACTTCCTCGGGTATATGCCCGTCCGCCTTATCCGCCGCTGTTCCGGGACGGCGTGAATAAGGAAAAACATGGACCTTGGCAAATCCGATTTTTTCCACAAATGCCAATGACTCGGCAAATTCTTCCTCACTCTCTCCTGCAAAGCCTACCATGACATCTGTCGTTATAGCCGCGTTTTCAAATATACTGCGGATATCTTTTACTATCTTTTCATATTCTGCGGCAGTATAATGTCTGTTCATCCGTCTGAGTGTTCTGTCGCAGCCGCTTTGCAGTGATAAGTGGAACTGAGGACAGAAATTCCTGAATGATGCAAATGTACGAAGCGTATCTATATCCATCGACTCAGGCTCAAGAGAACCCAGTCTTATCCTTACATCTGCTGCTGTACATGCTGCCTTTATTCCGTCCGCAAAACTTACGCCTATATCGCTGCCGTAGCACGACAGATTTATCCCGACAATAACAACTTCATTATAGCCGTTCTGCGCAAAGGCGCGTATTTCTTTTTCTATGTATTCAGTCGTACACGAACGCACCCTTCCGCGCGCATAAGGAATAATACAGTACGAACAAAAACGGTTGCATCCATCCTCAATTTTCAGAAAAGCCCTTGTTCTGCCAGAAAATTCAGTAACCTCAAGATTTTCATATTCGTCCTTTTTCCCATACGGTTCTATGAATGTTATGCTTCTTCTATCTTTAAAATAATCTTCCAGAACCCTGTCTATATTTCCACGGCGCTTATTGCCAAGAATAATGTCCGCATCCTCCGGTTTTTCTGTTCCGTTTTCCATCGTCTGCGCCATACATCCGGTAAGAACTATAACCGTATCAGGATTTTCCCTTCTGATACGTCGGATAAGCTTCATTGCCTTACTCTCACTCGATGCCGTTACAGCGCAGGAATTTATTATCGTTATCTCGGCATCAGCGCCGTCATCTGCGCAGTCATATCCGCGCTGTGAAAGCCTGGCCATCATTGCCTGAGATTCAAACTGATTCACCTTGCATCCAAGTGTATATATCTTTACTCTCATTATTTTTTACACCTCGTAAATAATCCTAAAAATTGCAATGGTATGTTCGTTTTTTATCATTAATCCTCCGAAAAATTCTATTTACGACAAATTTGAACTTTTACCTGTTGACCTGACTTGAAAATACTGATACAATGTATACATAATAACAATAATAAATAATGCCGCAGGACAATACTGTTCCGACAAGGAGGAAATTATCATGTATGAAGCGCAAGTATTTTTCAAAGACCTGTCCCATGTAAAAGATTTTGTGGCTACGGTCGCCAAATACGAAAAACTTCCTATCAATCTCGTATCTGATATTTACACTATAGATGCCCATTCCCTTATCGGAATTATAAGTGTAGATATATCCAATCCTCTTTTGCTGCAAGTGCCTGTTGACAACATCCCCGAAAGCTTTCATTCTGATATAGAAAAATATCTTTACTGATATATATTTTAATCCATACTGCTCCGTACTATCGTGCGGAGCGTTTTTATTTTCATAAAACTAACCGTCCAGTCTTAAGCTGATTTCTTCCCATTCGCTGTACAACGACTCCAGTTTTTCTTCCTGTTGAGATATTTCTGATGTTATCTCAAGAACCTTTTCATAATCGGCTGTTACATCAGGATTATTCAGCATATCGTTAAGCTCTGCAAGACGCTGTTCATTTTCGCTTATTTCGGTTTCAAGTCTGCCAAGTCTTGCCTTATCCTTACGCCTTTGAGCATCAAGCTCCTTTTTCTTTTTATAATCGGATTGTTTTTCTGTTTGCTGCCTTTGATCCTTTTGTTTTTCGGCGGCTTTAAAAGGCTGCGCCTTTTTTAGATAATCCTCATAGCTTCCCTCGAAAACCCTTATTCCGCTTTCTGTAAGATAAAAGATTCTGTCTGCAAGCGCATTTATAAGATATCTGTCATGCGACACTATCAGCAAGGTTCCTTCATACTCTTCAAGCGCATCCTGAAGCGCAGCGCATGAATTGATATCCAGGTGGTTCGTCGGTTCATCAAGAAACAAAAAATTCGACCTTGCAAGCATCAATTCCGTCAGAAGTACCCTTGCACGCTCGCCTCCGCTGAGTGTACACAGCGGCTTGAATACATCATCATTTTTAAAAAGAAAACGCGCAAGCGTATTTCTTATTTCCGTATTTGTCATTGCAGGAAAGCAATCGCTCAGCTCCTCAAAAACTGTCTTTTCGCTGTCCATACCTGTCTGTATCTGATCATAGTAGCCGATCTTGACACCTTCTCCGAAGCGTATCCTCCCGCTGTCTGCGTGATATTTACCCAGAAGAATTTTAACAAGCGACGTTTTGCCGCATCCGTTTGGCCCGAGAATAAAAATCCTTTCTCCCCTGTGTATCTCCATACTTACATCGGAAAACAATGTATTTCCGTCAAATGAAAGTGACAACCCTTCCGCCTGTAATACATCATTACCGCTCTGATTGCTTATTCCGAGATCAAAACGTATTGATGACGGAGCATCATCAGGCTTTTCAAGTGTTTTCTCAAGCCTGTGTATTGCCTTCATTTTGCTTTCGGCTGTTCTTATGTTCTTTTCCCTGTTCCATCTTTTCTGCTGCTCCACTATGCCCTCAAGCCTGCTTATTTCCTTCATCGTATTATCGTAGGCTCTTTGCATACTGAGCAGCCGTTCTTCCTTCTGCGGAAGAAAAGACGTATAATTCCCGTTATACCTGATCATTTTTTTATTTTCGATCTCGAAGGTTTTCTCTGTTGTTTTATCAAGAAAATATCTGTCATGAGATATAACTATATATGCGCTCTTCGACTCAGTCAGAAATTGTTCGAGCCACTCAATGCTGTCAGTATCAAGATGGTTTGTCGGCTCATCAAGCAAAAGAAGATTTGCTTCACTCAGCAGTAAAGATGCAAGCTGAAGCTTTGCTCTTTGTCCTCCGCTGAGTGAGCTTATCGGCAGATCCATATGTTCATCATCAAACCCGAGTCCGAGCAAAGCCGATCTGGCTCTGCTGCGGCAGGTTAATCCTCCTCTGCGTACAAATTCATCATGCAGGAACGATTGTCTTGAAACCATTTCATCAAGCTCATCATGTACGGAACCTATCAGGGCATTAAGGCCTTCTATTTCATTTTCCATTTCAAGCAGATCATCAAAAACTGTCATGACCTGCTGATATGCTGTCCGGTTCAGATCGCTGCAAACATGCTGTTCCATATATCCGACTGTTACATTTTTCCCGAAGTTTATATTTCCGCCCGATGGCTGATATTCTCCGGTCAGCAGCTTGAAAAGAGTGGTTTTACCGCAGCCGTTTACTCCGATCAGACCAATTCTGTCGCCGGGCTGTATTTCAAAATTCATATTATCAAAAAGAAGCTGTTCTCCGAATTCCATAGACAGCTCTGAAACTGTTATTAGTGCCATTTTTTATTCCTCACAATTTTACTGTCCTGTGATTTCAAGATCATTATAATAAAACGAAAATCCTGCCACTTGCGTGTCAGGATTTTCGCTTTGGCTCCCCCAACTGGGCTCGAACCAGTGACATCATGATTAACAGTCATGCGCTCTACCGACTGAGCT
>CACYDC010000279.1 GCA_902773025.1 uncultured Ruminococcus sp. | reverse complement strand
TTTAGACTGAACAGCGACTTTCAGTCGCAACAAAAAGGGCTTTAGCCCTCAAACCTACCGACTTTAGTCGGTAGTGTTTAAGTTGAAATACCTCTTGTTCGTCTTGATGTAGGCAGACTTCTTGGAAAATATGTTGGAGAATCCGAGAACAATATGCGCAAAGCTCTGAAACTTTCAGAAGCTATAAGCCCTTGTGTTCTATGGATAGATGAGATTGAAAAAGCCTTTGCAGGAGTTGGCGATTCCGGAGGGAATGAAGTAACTACAAGACTATTCGGACAATTTCTTACTTGGATGCAGGAAAAAGAAAATACGGTATTTATTGTTGCTACTGCCAACGATATATCAAAGCTGCCGCCTGAATTCCTGCGCAAAGGACGTTTTGATGAATTATTCTTCGTAAATCTGCCAAATGGAGAAGAAAGAAGAAAGATTCTTGAAATACATCTAAAAAAGCGGAATAAGTGGAATAAGGGTATTGATTCAATAGCTTTGATAAAGGATACGGAAGGATTTAATGGTGCTGATATTGAAGCTGTAGTCAGAGATACTATTGAAGCAGCTTTTATTGATGGAAGAGAAACAATTACAACAAGCGATCTGAGAAAAACGGTCAAGGATACAAAATCCATATCCAACACATTGAAAGAGAAGATCGAACAAATCAAAAGGACGATCGATAAGATAGATATTAAGCCCGCAAGCAAAAGTGATGATAAAAAGTAGGTGATATCATGGCAGATATTATTGAAACCGAGTTGTTGTTAGATGATATAGACTCTCCCATAATAATGCAGGATGAATGTACTGAATTAAAGCCGATTTTGCAGGATTTTGTTCAGGCTTATACAGAAAACAGCGATAAACCGATATCAGAATGGTTATCTGCTAAGATGCAGGAATACTTGCCTGACAAGCCGAAATCTGAAATTGATAGCATTACTTCGGGTATTATTGCTTCATTAGAAGCTGCAGAAGCAAAGAAAGCAGCCTTAACAGCAGCGATAAAAATGGGCAGAAGCAAGGAAAGTTGGTTTGCTTCTGAGATACAAAGTGCTACTTCTTCAATGTCCTCCCAACAGACCATACAGTATATGACTAACCTCGAAGGGGCGGTCAATCAAGCAAATGAGTCTCTTTATCGCACCATCACCACACAAGCAGGAGTGGTTAGCCAAAATCCTCGGCTTGATGGTTTTATTGCTGAACAATATCATGTACAGACTTTCAATATGAATGCAGAAGCAACTGGTAGTAAGTATCGAGCAGAAGTGCTTGAACCTAAACCAGGTGAAACATACAGGAAAAATTCTGTAGATATTGTAATAAAGGATAATCAGGGGAAGGTGGTGAGGCGATATCAATCTAAATACTGCAAGGACGCCACAGCTACCGAACAAGCCTTTAAGCACGGTGACTACCGTGGGCAAAGGAAATTAGTTCCGGAGGGTCAGGAAGGTAAGATCTCAAAGCAGTGCTCTACTGTAATCGAAGCTCCCGATGGAACTAAGAGCAATCCTCTATCTAAAGAAAGAGCTGAACAAATGCGTGATGAAGCGCAGAGTGGCAATTGGAATGATCTGAACTGGAATGAGTATCAAGCGAAAGACCTCGCATTAGGCATTGGAAAGCAAGCAGGATACGCAGTTTTACAAGGTGCTGCTATCGGTGTCGGATTTGATATTGCCAAGAAGGTTTGGAATGGTGAGGAGATCAAGGGTGAGGAAGTAGTTGAAACAGCTTTAACAAGTGGAGCTGATTTTGGTGTGAAAGCTGCCGCTGCTGGAGCAATCAAGGTTGGCGTAGAGAAGGAAATCATAACAGTAATTCCAAAGGGAACACCCGCATCAACGATAGCCAATATCGCTTTTGTTGCTATTGAAGATGCAAAAGTGATTGGTAAAATGTTTACGGGAGAACTTACATTCAAAGAAGGAATGGAAAAAATCGAACAAACTACCGTTTCAACAGCAGCAGGACTTGCGGCAATGGGTGAGGGTGCCGCTGTCGGTGCTGCAATAGGCACTGTTTTGGGCCCGGTTGGTAAGGCAATAGGTGGTTTCGTGGGCGGCACTATCGGATATATTGCAGGCTCAAAGATAGGAGAGACTGTTGTAAAGGGTACTCAAAAGATTCGTGAAGGTGCCCCAAAAGTAGTAACATCAATTGGAAGCGGAATAAAAGCCGTTGGCAAAACAGTCTCAAGCGGAGTTAAAAGCTTTTGTCGTGGGATTTCAAGCCTATTTCGATAATTGGCCACTCCTTTTTCATCCGATAACAATTATTTCAGTTATCCATCGCCTATTGGCAGACTCGATTTCTTTACACACAAACCAGAATTAGTGTCTTGAGCATAATCAAAATAGGCATAGACCCTATTAGACTGAATAATTAAACGCAAGCCCTTAAAAACGCAATGTAAGCGATTTTGAGGGCTTTTCTTTTTTTGGTTAAGCCTTCCTCTCCACAAAAAACGAACGGTACTGTTATGCAATCTTCAGGACAATAATTTTGAAACAAATCTTATTTCCGATGAAATTTGTATCGATTTTTCAATCAGCAAACGCAACACAAATTTTCAAATTACCAGTCTCCTCAATGCCAATGTATATTCCTCTTTTTTATTACGGCGTGTTTTTATTTTTGTAGAAAAATGTAGTATGATTGCAGATTTGTGTCAATTACCTGCGATGATATTTTTTCTCAAATTGGCAGGCAACAGGTAGGCAGAGCGGGATTTTTGCATAAAAATCAACCAAGCCGAATGTACGAAAAACGGCTTGGTTGTGCGTTTTTTGAGGTTTCAGATTTTCGAGGCAGGCAAGAGATGTTGTCCTTACCAAGATCGAGGTCTGCACGAAATATGATGTAAGTGCCTTTATCCGAGATTACTTGAGTGTGAAGCAGCAGGCCATCCCACAGCAGAAGAAAATCTATATCAATTTTAAGGACTTCGTTGAGATTGGTAAGATCAAAACAGAATTACTTCTTACTGATATGCTGGCTTATGCAAGGCGCTATCAAATTCTCATTAATGGCAATTCAGGAAACGCGGCACTTAATGACTGCATTTATAGGCTGAATCGTCTGGAAACGACCGTAACAAGGCCGTTCTTTATTGAAGTGTTGCGCTTGTATAACGAAAGCAAGCTGACACTGGCGCAGGTTACAGAGATTTTTCTGACGACAGAGAACTATCTATTCCGCAGGACGATGTGTGATCTGCCAACAAATGCTCTGAATAAAATCTTCCTCATGCTGCACCGAGAGATTATACGATACGATACTGATTCGTCAACAGATATCCTTTGGCCGTTTATATCATAACTTATAGACTCGAACCACGCTGGCTTATTTTTCTCCTCTAAAACGCAAAATAATAGTAGCCACTCCACCCAAAATATGATATAATAAAACCATCAAAAATCCTTGGTAGTAATTGCTTAGTAGTTTTACTACGATTTTACTACTAACGGCGTCCGCAATTTGCCTCATTTCGCTCTGATTTGTCAT